>JAGYMG010000179.1 GCA_018400675.1 bacterium | reverse complement strand
TCTATTCGTCCGTCTTCTCCCATTATCCTCTTGTTTAGATCCCTTCCAAAAGAAACCAGAGGGCCAAGAGAAAAGCCGCCTCTGCCCCATTGTGTTTTCTGTTTAGTTTCCTCCGGAAGCTCCAGATTTAAGGTTGAAGGCCAAATAACTTTCATCCATTGCTGGCTGCGGCTAGCCGGTAAAGGAATACCTGTATCATAAGGGCTGGAAGCATATTCGCCTACTCTTAATAGCCCGATATCTAAACCTATAAAAGCCGGTTCCTTAGGCTGACTTCCTTCTTCTGCTTGCGGAGCAGGCATCTCAGGCCTAGATTGTCTTTTAAAATCAATATCTTTTTCCTGCAAATCTTTTAACCTTAATCTATCCTTAAAAACTTCAAGCCCGTCTGCTACAGGTTTATATCGCGTTTCTAAAGTACCGTCTTCTCTTACAACCCAACCATAAACATCAGCTAGTTCTTTGCCTTCTTCTGAATCTAGATCTAATTGCGGATAGTCTACAACTGCCCAAGCTACTTTGCCTTCTATATTAACCGGAGTAATTGTAGCATTTTCTTTTATCTTAATCTCTACTTCACCAAACTTATAGTTAACTTCTTCTCCCTCTCTTAATGTATAAGTACCTAAACTTTTTAGTGTCTCATAATCTAGAGGTATGCTCCCTTTATGGGTACGAACATAAGCAAAAGGAACATTAACTTCAACTTCTTTATCGCCTACATTTATGGTTTGTTTCCCGAACTTTCCTTCATTTCTTAACTTATCTATTTGAGTAGATGCTAAGCCCGGTATAATAATATTGCCGTTGGGTGCAATTAAAGTTCGGTGGTATTTATCTGTCTCGGTAAGTCCCACCTCTCCTTCTTTAATTGTAAAAGGATCTTTGCCAACTGAGGGAACCTCATGCTCTTTTGAAGCTAACGGAATCTGGTAAGGACTATCATAAACTTTTTCTACTTTATGAGTATTTGGATTAACTTCACAGCCGTAATAGAGCAGGCCGGTTATATATTCTAAAGAATTCTCTAAGTTACCTGCTCCGGAAATAATCTGAAAAGTTCCATCTTCCTGCCAGGCATTAATATGATTTAAGAAACTTTCGGTTTCAAAAGGTGCTCCGTTTACTTTATCTTCTTC
>JAGYMG010000178.1 GCA_018400675.1 bacterium | reverse complement strand
GTACAAGGGTCAAAACAAAAACCCGTGATAGTCAGCACCCATGTCAATAATTACCGGTTCTCCGGCCCGGATCCGGCGTTCTCCCGGTTGAGCGTGGGGTTTGGCCGCGTTGGGACCGGAGGCGACAATTATATCAAACGCTGGCTTATCGGCACCGGCCTGCCGCAGATACTTCTCCAGCCTGTCTTTGATCTGGATCTCTTTAATCCCAGGCCGAATCATCGGTTCTATACGCTTTAGGGCCGAACGGACAATATCCGCGGCCGTTTGCATCAACCGGATTTCCTCTTCAGTCTTGATTAACCGGTAATTCTCAACTACATTCGTTAACGGCTCCAGCCTGGCTTTTCCTTTGACCAGTCCCGACAGGGCCTGGTATCCGGCAAAGCTCAACTGCTGCGGCTCAAACCCCAATCGCGGCCTTCCCCCCCTCAATTCTAGCGCGGGAATAAGCTTAGACACGCCGCCCTGCGTTATCAACTCCCATTCCTGACCTATCTCCTGCCGGGCCTGCAGTTCGTAGCGAAAATCAGTAAGGAAAATCAGCCTCTCCGGAGTAATAAGCAACTTAGCGGATGTACCGGTAAACCCGGTAAGGTAACGGATATTCGTGAGCGATGTCACCAAAAATCCGGCAAACCCACGCCGTTTAAGCCAGGCCTTGATCTTAATAACCGTTATAGGGCCTGGCATCTTATCCCTGCCTTACAAGCATAAGCGCGGCCTGCAGGCCGAGAATATAGCTGTACCCGCCAAACCCGCTGATCTGGCCTTGACAGACCGGAGCGATAAGAGATTTACTGCGGAACTCCTCCCGGCTGTGAATATTGGAAAGGTGTACTTCCACTGACGGAATGCCCGCGGCGCTGACCGCGTCTCTTAACGCCACACTGGTATGGGTAAACGCGGCGGGATTAACTACCAGGACATCGAACTTTGCAGGAGCCGAACCGATTGCGTCGACAAGCTCCCCTTCATGATTAGATTGAATAATCTCTACTTCCACTCCATTTTTCCCGGCCCAGTCCCGGATAGACAGATTAATATTCTCCAGGCTCTGCTCCCCATAAACATGCGGTTCCCGGGTCCCCAGCAGATTGAGATTCGGCCCATGCAAGACTAATATTTTCATCGATTATTTTCCTTCCGC
>JAGYMG010000177.1 GCA_018400675.1 bacterium | reverse complement strand
CCATCGCCACCTAAAGTGCTCCATCCACCACCACCTGAACCTAAATGGGTAGGTTGGATTAAAGAACCATAGGTAGGACCGCCAAGATAAGAAGTACTATTTGACCTTCCTCCTTCGCCTCCATATCCTCCTCCGCCGCCATACGCATAATCATGAGAATCCCCTGCTCCGGGGCCAGCTTTGTATCTATATCCCTTGCTATTCAAGTTTACAGTAGCTCCGGAATTTAAAGTAAAATTAGCCAAAGTTAAATCTAAATAATGGGTCCTAGCTGTAGAATTATCGGGATGGACCAAACTCCCCCCCACAGTAAAGTCTGCCTCAGGAAAAGAGTATGCACCGGTTAAATTGGCCGAACCATCTATAGTTATACTAGTTAAGTTACCGGCATTTATAGTCCCTGTATCTGTAAGGCTGCCGCCTGCACTTATAGTTAAACTTCCCAAACTAGCTATATCTAAAGTTCCGCTATTATTTAAACTCCCCGTTATATCTAAAGAAGCATTAGAAATAGCAAGTGTTCCACTATTAGTAACTGAACCTGCTAGAGTATCACCGGCAATAGCTGAAGCTGTTATATTTCCGGAAGCATTGTTAGTTAAACTTCCATTTACAGTTAAGGTATTTACAGTAGGTGCAGTTATATTACCGCTTAGGCTACCACCTGACTCAACAGTTAAAGTATTTAAAGTATTAGCTGTAAAATCAGAGGTCATACTGCCTGAAACTATTAAGAGGGCTAAGTTCCCGGCCGTAAAGTTAGAGTTCATAGTGCCAGTTACCTGCAAACTGGAAAGGTCCGAATAAGTCAAACTATCTGCAGAAGTTAAACTACCTTCCACTGTAAGGCTGGTTAAAGATTCGGTAAAGCTAGAACCTGTAGCTAAGTTAAGATTACCAGAACTCCCTATTGTCATACTGGTAGCACTACCTATATCTAAACTACCCTGTATAGCTAATAAACAATCAAGAGAAACCGGGCTCTCAGATAAAGTTAAACTTGAATCTGCCTTAATAAGAACCTCTGCCCGGTTAGTTATACCGTCTGTATTATTACTGAACTGCCAATCGCCTGTAGGTAAAACAGTATAATTATCGTCTATATCAGTTTGTCCGTTATTATCAGAAAAGAATTTACCATAGGTTTCAGCTGC
>JAGYMG010000176.1 GCA_018400675.1 bacterium | reverse complement strand
ATACTCTAAGTACTGAGCCATCTCTTCTTCTCCCTGACTACGTAGGTATTCTGCTGCCAAGGTTACCTCTAAACTGTCTTCTCTTATCTCCTCTGCATTAAGCCAGCCTACTCTCTCTACTGAAGTGTTGACCTCTTGCTGTGAGGGCATAGCCCGGCCGGGTATAGGCCTGGCTGTGTCTGTATCATCAGAACTATCCATATCTTCGGCTCCCCTTAATAGGCCTTTTTCTACCAGGTAATCCTTTACCCTCAAAGCATCTATTCCTCCTAAAGTCTCAATTGCAGCCTTGCCTACTTCTGCTTTAAGGTTCTTTCTGGCTACCCCTACGACAGGAACAATATGGATATTATCTGGGTTAAACCCTTTTCTTTTTAAATCTAAATATTCTGTGTCAGTAGCATAAACCAGCCGTTCCCATTTACCGGCCTCAGACCGCTTATGGTAAAGCCTCTTATCATGCTCTGCCCAGCTCAATAGCCAGAGAACACGCCTGTCTTCTGAACTGAGGTTATCAAAATCAATGCCTAACTTAACCTTGGCAAAATCAGGATTATCTAACAAGAACCTTATATAACGGTTAACGTAAATAAACCGTGACGGATACGCGCATACTCCCGGCCTGATCTCAACTTCTTCTACATCCTCTTCGGTAGGTAGACGATGCTCTCCTCTACCATCTACTAATTCCGGTAAAAGCACCGGATATGACTCAAAGAGTTTATTCTGCACCTCTACTTCGTGTTGTTTAACATAGTGAGTCCCTTCATCTATTACAGCTTCGTAAATACCGCCTTCCCAAGTATCAAAAAACTGAGGTGCCTGATCTCTATCAATGGTTAACTCTATCTGACGGGAAGCCTCAGGGTTATAACCGTATTCTTCTAACCGGTTTTGTCTTATATAATCGTCTATTTCCTTGGCGGGAGTCTGGTTAAGTAAAACATCTGTTACCAGCTCATCTAAAGATAAGCCTGTTACTTCCTCTAACGCCTCTATATAGGTAGATAAACTGTAATTGGAGGTCTCCTCGGTATTGGTATGGTTAAAAAGCATCAGCCTCCTTAAATCATCGCGCGCCTGTAAAGCTTCCGGTAATCCGGGTATGCCTAACTGCGAGTTGATGCTTGAATATAAACTCCCCGGGCCGATAAC
>JAGYMG010000175.1 GCA_018400675.1 bacterium | reverse complement strand
GAGGAATATAGAGCAGAAAGCCCGGTATTTAAGTTAAGAGACGGCAGGTTTGAGTTCACTCGTTGGCAGGAAAATAGGGAAAAAACTGCAGAAGCCCGGGAAAAAGAAGAAGAAAGAAGGGCTCTTGACGTTATAAGCGAAGCAGAGAGTTCCGATGATATTCCGGAGAATTTACGTGAACATGAAAATGAGCGGATAAGCAGCAGAGCGGAGTCGGTATGGGAGAGGTTGTCTCGAGGAGAAATTGTCCAGGAAAACAATGAATATAGGCAAAGAGAAAGAGGCTTAGAAAGTACAAGGCGTTCCTTAGAGCGGGGAGAGGCTATTGAAAAAGATATCAGCTTAGCTGAAACCGGCAGAGAGGTTATAAGTATTGTTGGCCAGGGAGCACAAGAGTACCGTGCCATTAGTACTGAGGTTTTGCAGAACGAGGTAGATTCTTATCAGCACCTGCTTGATAATTATGATCTGCTTCCTGATTCGCTTCAACAAACGGTAGATAGCGGAGAAATCGCTTTAAGGAAAGAATTTGCCGAAATGCGCTTGGCCATAGTTTCAGGAGAAGAGTTAAGCCGGGATGATATGCTTAGGTACCAGGAGATAAGTTCGCGACTGGAGGCTGAAGAAGGCAGGGAAGAATTTTCCCCTCAACAGAGAGAAAGAAGATGGTCTGCGGTAGTAAGGGCTTTTGAAGTCTGGGAAGAAGTAAAAGCAGAGCGAAACCTACCTTTTGAATATGACCAGTACTATCATAGCACAGAAGAAGCAGCCGTAAGGCTTAGAGCTTTGAGCGAGTTAGGACAATTTTTAGTTGACTTTGGTTTTGAAACAGGGCAGTTGGCAGTTCCTGAGCAGGTAAGGCCTTATTTAGAAGAGTTTTCTGCAGATATATTAAGAGCACAGGTTTTTGATTTAAAGCAAGAATCACAAATTGCTAATTTGAAATTGGCCTGGCTGGAGGATTATGCCGGGGTAACTGATATAGATGCCTTAGCTGAAAGCCTGACTTTAAGCTTAGGGGAAGAAGGCTCCAGGCAAAGAGTAGAGATCCCTTACGATATTGTTTTTGGTTTAACTTATTTGGCCAGGTTGGCCGGTGAATTGCCGGAATTAAGCCCGGGAGATAATCCAACTGCACGGCACCAAAGAGAAGCTCAATTC
>JAGYMG010000174.1 GCA_018400675.1 bacterium | reverse complement strand
GCCGCTGTCGCCATAAAAGTAAAGACTATTATTGCCAAAGTCCCAATTGCCGGTTGCAGTAATCGAACCGTCATCTTGAGCATCATCGGCGCTGTTGTTATACCAGTGGATAACCCCTGAAACTAAATCATCAGGAAGATGAAATACCCCTTGAGAAGAAAGGTTCTCGGTTTTAATTGAACTAAGGCTGGTGACTACACTGAATTCACTGTTGCTGGTTAAGGCATTAGTATCTCCGGTTAGATGAACTGTTTTAGCATTTCCGGCTAAGGTACCGATACCGAATTGAATAACTTTGGCATAAATATCACTTTCTAAGGTGGTAGTATTTCCGGAACCGGTTACTGAAAGCAAGTTAAATATATTAGTACTATTGGGTGAACTAATAGTACCGGTAGCAGACTGTACCCAGTTACCGGTTGATTCTAAGGCTGAGTCTTGGTTGAGAATAGATAAATCAACAAAGGTAACTGTCTTTCCATTATCAATCAACTTACCGCCGGTTATATTAAATTGGCCTAAGACAGTTAGGTTACCTTGCAGCTGCCAATCTCCTGAACCGTCAAAAACTAGATCTTGATAGGTTTGGCCGAAAGGATTAAAAACTTCACCTGAATCAGCAGAAGTAAACTCTATCGAGACAGGGCCTGAGGCAGTAAAGTTAGTTGGGTTAAAACTGCCGGAGCAAATTAAACTATGCTCTGCGCCGGTAATAATAAAGGAAGCAAAATCATAATCTTCTAACTTTGTACTCTTTGCTAAACCAGTCATAGTAAGATTGGCTGTACCAAAATCAAGAGTAAGATTTGTGCCGGAGCTTTCCCAATTTCCGCCAACCTCCCAACTACCGGCACCTAACTTTAGAACTCTTTCTGATGAACCGGATGACAAGAAGTTGGTACCTACACCAACATTATAACCGGCAGCATCAAAACCACCTTGATAGAAATTAAAGTTTTCTACTAAGCTAAAATTTGCTCCCAAGGTAATAGTTCCGGTATAACCAGGATTTATACTGAGGCTTTTAATCTCTGTTTCTGTATCTACCAGGCAGTCTTTGGTGGAGGTAGCATCAAAAACTACATCGTCGGTTGCCTCGGGCACAGTTACCGTACTCCAGTTCTCCCGGTTTGACCAGTTATTATCTTCAGCAGTTCCTGTCC
>JAGYMG010000173.1 GCA_018400675.1 bacterium | reverse complement strand
GCCGGGTGTAGTTACCAAAACAGAGGCAGCGGCATCTTGGGTAGGAAAAGTTTTATGGGCAAAAGCTAGAGGACAAGCTGCGATTGATGGAGGAGTAAGAGCGGTTTTAAGCAGAGGCCCTATAGGCAGCCTTGTGGCCAAAAGTAAACTGTTGACAGAATTAGAATCATTAACTTATATAGCCGGATATGTAACTGGTATTGAACGTGGCTTAAAGAGTGTTAATAGGTTAGGCCTTTATTTAGATATAAAGAGTGGTGTATTGGATATAAATAAAGTTAATCAGCCGGAAGGTTTTCAAACTGCTTTAGCAAGATACGACAGCGTAGCCTTTTCAGAGCAGGAACGGGGAGCTTTAGGCTGGATTATATTGTTTAGCAAGAATAAATATCAAGCTGCTAAAGGCGAGGCTCAAAGAGTTGCTTTAGCTGGAGTTTTAAATATACCGGTCAGTAGCTTAAAGAATCAAACCGGTGTGCGAAAGGCGATAACTCAGTTAAGTCAAAGTATTTCAAGGAATCCGACAGCTGAGAATTTAGGTAAACTATTGCAGGCATCTGATTTGTATCGAGATGTTTATTTTCGCACAACTTCATTGAGTAGCCAGGATAAAGCACAGTTAAACCTCATAAACAAACAGCTTAGGGCAAATAATAGGTATCAGGGTAAAATTAATACTGCCGGGGATGCTAGAGACTTTATGGCTCATTTAAAAGGGTTGAGACATGTTAGGGAAGGCTATAGAGCTTATCAGCAAGCTAGGCCGTTTGTCCAAAAAGCAGTTAACCAAGCTGCCCGTAGTAATAATTCTTCCGATATTAGCTTGTTAGTTAAAGGAGCGATTTCTAAGGCAGCAATCGGACAGCTGAGAGATATGTATGTGGCAGAATTAAATAGGCCAGCACCCAAAGGAAATTCTGTAGAAGCAGCAAGGAAAATGGTTAATGATTTATCAGCCCAGAAAGGTATAGAGACTATTATTCCTCAGCTTAATAGTATTAATAACCAACTCGGAAATAATAGATATCAGGGAAAAATTAAAACTGCTTCTGATGCGAGAAAGTTTATAACTTATCTTAAAGGGATGCAGCATACCAGGGAAGGTTATAGAGCTTATCAACAGTCGAGGCCGCTTGTTACAGAGCTATACGGAAACTATGTTCAAGG
>JAGYMG010000172.1 GCA_018400675.1 bacterium | reverse complement strand
CACCACAGCCGAGGACTTCTACCAGACCCTTCGTATATTAGCAGATTTTACAACTAACCCTGAATATAGGCAGATGCTTTACCAGGTTTACGGCATATATATACCTTATCCAGCTGAGCTTATAGAGAATGAAGAAGCAATGAATTTACTTACAGACTTGGCAGCATGCTGGATTGGAGAAGGCATAGTTTATGAGCATACGCGCACTACCTTATTTACAAATCAGCAGTTAATATTACGTAAACTTCCTGATGTCCCTACTTTTATGCAGGAGATAAAAAAGATTTCTAAGTTATTGAGATATGCAGAGGAGTATCCGGAAATAGCGATGGTGTTAAATCTCTCTCAAGGCCTTTACCCTCAACAGGAAAGAGACGGCAACGAGATTGAACGCCTATTTAATATTGTAAGCCAAATTGGAGTTAAACAGGGGCCGTTTGAGGCAAATAAACATTACACTACAGTTGACGAATATATCGATGTGCTTCGCACAGCCTATGATATCCTCCACTGGTTTGAGGAAACTACAGGCTTACCTGTATTGATTACCACCCCATTGAATGAAACCGTTGATTTGGAGATACTTCTCAGGACTGCAGCTTCTGTATCAAAGCCGGAGGTGAGTTCCGATGGCAGGTTTGAAACCGCCTATATTTATACTAATGAACACGGCCAGGTAGATGACTATATGATTCCTTCTTATGTATTTACTTTAGATACCGAAAGAAATATGTTGCTTATTGCACGTATCTTGGCAAGAGATGGACAAAAGATTATTAATCCTATAGGGATGAGAAAGATATCTTCTGATGAAACAGGGGATAAACTAAAAGGTATTTTGCTTAATAATACGGAAGCTGAGATAGGGAAAGTAAAAGAAGAAATTCTTAATACGATAGAAGAGACTTCTATAAAAACAACTGTTTCTAAGACTGACACGAAGGTTACTGTTGAAAGCCCGGAGGTTGCTATTGACGGCCGTAAATTATACGTTGATAATCAGCCTTATCAGATTCGCGGGGTAACAATCGATGAAAACTTCATTTCAGAAGACATATATTTACTTACCCAGTTAGGTGTAAATACAGTCCGGACCTATGAGTCAATCAGTAAAGAGTTGTTGAACAAATTAGCTCAGGCCGGGATTAGAGTTATTGTTGGTTTTGAT
>JAGYMG010000171.1 GCA_018400675.1 bacterium | reverse complement strand
AGCCAAAGGTTATCCGGTTTCTGAAATTTTGATCTACTCTGTCTCTCTACTTGTTGCCGCTGTTCCGGAAAGTCTACCAATTGTTACGACTTTAGCTCTGGCTTTAGGTGTAATGAAGATGAGTAAGAATAAAGCAATAGTTAGACATCTACCAGCGGTTGAGACCCTGGGTACTATTAGCGTCATTGCTTCCGATAAGACCGGAACGCTAACTCGCAACGAATTGACTGTTAAGGAGGTTTGGACTGAAGATGATCGCTACCAAGTAGAAGGAACCGGCTATGAGCCTGTTGGCAGCGTTGTTGATTCCAAAGGAGATTTTGTTGAGCCTAAAAAGATAAACAACTTGAGAACTTTAATTAAGGCGGGAGTTATCTCTAACTCTGCCGATATGTCAAAATCAAGTCAAACACAAGATTGGCAGGTTATTGGCGATCCAACTGAGGGAGCTTTGTTGGTCTTGGGCAAGAAGACTGATTTAGAAAAGAAGAGAGAAAATGTAGAGATTGTTAAAGAGTATTCATTTACTTCTGAAAGAAAGTTAATGACGGTAGTTGTTGATGAGGACAGGCAATATAGGACTTACTCCAAGGGTGCTCCCGAGGTAATTATTGAAAAATCAAACCGAATTATGATCGATGGTCGGATCGATAAGTTTAGCCAAGAACAGAAAGATAAATGGTTGAAAAATGCTAACAAGTTGGCTAAGAGAGGTTTTAGGGTTTTGGCTTTTGCTTCCAGGAAAGCCAAGCTAAACCAAGATCATGAAAAAGATTTAATCTTTACCGGGTTGGCCGGATTGGTCGATCCTCCTTTACCCGAGTCGGCAAAGGCTTTGCGTGAAGCCGAAGCTTTGGGGGTAAAAACGATAGTGGTTACAGGTGATCACCAATTAACTGCTAAGTGGGTAGTTAACAATATGGGCATGGATCTTAGCGATAACCAGATTGCTAACGGTGAGCAGCTAGATAAGTTTAGTAATGATGAACTTAAAAGTAAAATTGATGAAATTAAACTTTGGGCTAGAATTACGCCTGAGCAGTCAAATAAAACAGCATGGTCAACTATATGGTATCACTTAGTTATATCAATTGATGGTTCAGTTGGTCGTATGTATATAAATGGAATCTTGGATAATGAAACATCCTTTCCATACTCAATGCAAAACGAATCGACACAAAACCTAATGAT
>JAGYMG010000170.1 GCA_018400675.1 bacterium | reverse complement strand
TGCTGCTCATTATTTGTTTTCTGAAAGCAATAAATTAGCTGTTGTAATGCGGGAAGCTGACCGGTTATGGATGTTATCAGCTGAAGGTGTAGAAAAGGATTTAGTAGATGATGCTAAAAAAGATAAAGAACAAAAACAAGGTAATGCAGAATATAAGGTAGTTCATAACATGGGGCGTTTTGAGGACGAGAAGGATTTATATGATGCAGCCAGTATAGAAGGAGATTTTTATGCCGACAGATTCTTTTTTAGGACTAACGGCGGGAAGAGGTTATTTAAGGAGTTTGTAGGTAAATGGGAAGGAAGGCTTGGAAAAGATGAGTTAGCCCGGGCAGCTTACAGATACATAGGGATATCTATGGGGGGAACTAAATTAGCAGTCTCTGTAAATGACGGCAACAATAAAGTCTTAAGCTATTCTTATACAGAATGGGAAGATGAATTTCCTGATTGGGAGCAGAAAAGAGACTCTACTGATAGGATAGACGGAGATGATGTCTTGGAGATAGTAGTTAGAGAAGTAACAGCTATTTTAGGTAAAGAAGGTATAAAGAAAGAAGACATAGGGGTAATAAGTGCTAATTTAGCCGGGCCTGTAGATGAAGAAAAAGGAATCTATGGTGCAGAATTTCCGGCTCCTAATTTGCCTTTCTTTAAGTATCCTTTTAGGGATGAGTTAACCAAAAGGCTTGAAAGAAAAGGTATAGATGCCCGTATAGAGATGTGCAATGATGCAAAGGGTGCTGTAATGGGTGAGACTTACTCACCGGAAGGGTTATTAAGGGATACTGAATACGGCGGTATTGTAATTATCGGCACCGGTATAAATATAACCGTAAAGAAGAAGGGAGAGGTTTACTATGGGCTTAGCGAGAAGAAAGAAGAGATAAAAGAAGGCGGCCATAATCTTTACCAGGTCAAAGACGAAGCAGGCAACATTCATTATGCCTGGGTAGGAGATATAACATTTGGCAACCATCCGATAGAAAGAGGTAAAAATCCTGAAGCGATAAAAGAAAAGAGTGGAGCTATGGGGAGAGAATACGTAGATTTAGGAGAAGAGGAATTTAGGGAGCAATATCCTGATTATCCTGTTATTGAATGGGATGAAGGTCGAAGGGATTTTGAAGATAGTTGTTCAGGCCCGAGTATTAACCGGAGATTAGAAGAAGCCGGGTTAGATTTAACAGTAGAAGAGCTTACTTCAGCAGCCA
>JAGYMG010000017.1 GCA_018400675.1 bacterium | reverse complement strand
TTTTTTATAATAGAAAATATCTTTTTCAGAGAACATTAAAAAATAAATAAGAGAAGGTAATTAATAAAAGAATATGGAGAAAGGAGATTGTTATGTTCTCAGAGCTTTTTCAAGAGTTGTCTTGTTTTCCGGAGAAAGAAAGAGTAGCTAATGTCTGTTGGCCTACAGGTCAAGAACCGTGTCCTTTTTTAGAAAAAGTTAATGGCAGTTATCATTGTTTGAGGAACAGCCAGAAAAGAACAAGAATTGAGAAGAAAAATGGAAATGGTCATTTAAAGCCAAGGTGCAAAGGGATATTGGATGTCCTACTGTCCAAAAAGGAGAGTCTCTGCAATACGGGAGTTGTCTATAAAGTAGCTTATCCCGATTTTAAAAAAGAAGGCTTTATCCAAAAAATTAAAATTAAAAAAACAGGTAAGACAGAGATTCTCTTAATATTCCTAAAGCTCTTTCCGGATTACGAGAAAAATGTTATTGGTTTTAACCTTAATAGTTTAGTTATTGATATTTTTGACGATGCTATAATCCTTGAGCCGCTGGAATACGGTATTTGCTTGGGTCGAGCGGAAATCTCCCAAAGTCGGGCTGACATCTTAAAGGATTTAATAAGAAACATAAAAGGGGGAAGGTCATAACCTTCCTTCTTTTTAATGTTGTTTTTTTCTTTTGGGTAGGTAGAATATAAACTATTAAGCCCAAAATAATTATTTATTATTATGAAGAGATTATATAGAAGCAGGGACAACAGAGTCTTTGCTGGTATTATCGGGGGTCTGGGTGATTATATGGACGTTGATCCGGTAATTTTAAGGTTAGTCTGGGTTATTATCACTGTCTTTACGGGTGTTTTTCCCGGTCTTATAATTTATTTTTTTGCTATTTTTCTTATTCCTCTCAAGCCCGCGAAAAAGAAATAATAGGCAATTTACCTAAATGAAAATTGGCTACCCCTGCCTTAATCTGACCCTACCCTGTCAGAACTCGCAGACGTTTCGTTTAGCTTCTTATTCCCAGAAGCGTTTTTTAGCTACGGTTAATAATAATTTGGATTGTCTCTTGGAGACCTTACAATATAACCGCGAAAAGGGGATACTGTTTTTTCGGATAACCTCTGGCTTAGTCCCTTTTGCTTCTCATCCTGTTTGTCGGGTTGATTGGCCAGTAGTTTTTAGAGATAAATTCAAAGCGATTGGCCGTTTTATTAAAAAAGAAAAGATGAGAACGTCAATGCATCCTGGTCATTTTACTCTTTTGAATTCTCTCCGTACAACAGTTTGGAGGAGAAGCATTAAGGAAATAGAGTATCATGTTGATGTCTTGGATCTACTGGGTCTGGATAATAGTCACAAGATTCAGATTCATGTCGGCGGTGTTTACAACGACAAAGAAGAGAGCCTGAAGAGATTTATTGAAACATATAAGAAGTTAAGCCCTAAACTCAAGAAGAGATTGGTTATTGAAAACGATGAAAATTCCTATAACGCTGATGACTGTTTAAGGATAAGCAAGGCAACAAAAATGCCTATTGTTTTTGACGTTTTCCACCACCAACTTTACAACCAAGGAGAAGACTTAAAAGAAATAATAAAAGAAATATTTTTAACCTGGCGAAAGAAAGACGGGATACCCATAGTAGATTACAGCAGCCAGGATGCTAATAAGAAAAGGGGAGCTCACACTGAAGGCATAGATCTGGAAAACTTTAATAAATTTTTAGAAATAACCCAAGATGTAGATTATGATATTATGCTGGAGATAAAGGATAAAGCAAAGAGCGCCCTGGAAGCCTTAGGCTTTATTGGGCATTCACCACTTGCTAGCAAGCTTTATTAGTTTTGTTTTTCTTGCTAAAATAATCTAAGGATTAAATATAACAATATGGCTGATAATAAAATAAACCCAGTTAATCTCTTAGGCCTTCTTATTTTCTTGGGAGGCATCACTATCCTGATTAGTTATGGCTGTTATGAGTTTTTTAAAGACTTTGATGTGCCGGTTTTAATAAAAACAGCCATCGCTATGTTGCTTATTGGCACGGTTATTATAATAACTGTTTTGATTAAAGAAAGGTTAGAAGAAAAAAATAATAATTAAAATATGATTATAACAAGTTCTGAAACAATAGCAGGCAAGGAGATAGTCCAGACGCTGGGCTTGGTGCGGGGTAATACCATTAGAGCTAAGCATATTGGCAAGGATATCATCGCCGGTCTTCGGTCAATAGTTGGTGGAGAAATTAAGGAGTACACCGAAGCTTTATCAGAAGCCAGAGAATTGGCTATTGAAAGGATGACCAATGAAGCTGAATCAATGGGAGCTGACGCTATCATCAGTGTCCGTTTTACTACCTCTCAGGTTATTAGCGGGGCAGCTGAATTAATGGCTTACGGCACAGCTGTTAAAACTAGATAGTCCCAATCTTTTTTAAAGAAAGAAGCCCACCATACCAAGAAGGTAAGTGGGCTTTTATAGTAGAGAAATCATCTCAAGGCGCTCGTTTTAAAAATGATTTCTCTCTAACAATTAAAAGAATGGTTTAAACTGCGACTAGCCGGGATGAATTTTATAATAACTTAATAATATCAAATATCTTTTCATTAGGTCCTCCTTTATAACTCATGTTTTTGGATTAACCACATTGTTATATAAAATCACCTTCTTTCGTTTTGGTTTTTTAACGTGAGTTGGATCTTCCAGTAAAAGAATTTTATAGAGTAGCAACATTCTTTCCCATAGTTTCATTGTTATCACCCCGAAAGATTTTTAAAGGACCGCACATTTCAATATCCTCTATACTAGAAGAAGAGAAAAAATATGTCAATAAAAAGCCCATTATCTTATCATGACAATGGGCCTTTGGAGAAAGAAAGAGCGAGGAGGTGCAACGTTTATCTTATAACATAAAATGATTTAAAAATCAAGAGGATATTAATTATTGTCCCGAAATGATATTGCTATATTTTTTTGCTATGATAAAATATTAAGGCGTAGGTTAAAATAATTAAAATAATAACCGATTACAATAAAAATATGAAAGATAAAATAATCATTACCGTACTTATAGCCATTATAGTTATTCTAGTAGGCTATGGTTTATACTATTACTTAGTAAATTTTGACGACACACCCAATGGTCTTGAGATGGGCCGGGAGACGATTAATATCTATTTTAATAATGAAGAGCTGAATCCTGATGCTCAAGACTGCGGAGCAGTTTTCCCGGTTGGCAGAACAGTTCTGAAGCCTGTGGCTACTCCTAAGACAGCACTCCAGGAGCTCTTTAAAGGACCCAAGGAGTCAGAGGAAGCATTGGGTTACAACTCCTGGTTTTCTGAAGAAACAGCAGACATCCTTAGGGATATTAAGGTGGAAGATAAGACTGCTTATGTTAACTTGGAAGATATCAGAGATATTATTCCCGGAGCGAGTGCTAGTTGTGGCAGTCAGCAGTTATTAGCTGAAATAGAGACAACCCTTAAACAGTTTTCTTCTGTTGATAGAGTCATCATTGCCATTGACGGCCATCCAGCCACTTTCTATGAATGGATTCAAATTGGCTGTAGCGAAGAAAATGATTTCTGCGATGAAGCACCCTTTCAAGAGAGTGAAGAAAAAGAGGAAGAAGAGCCTAATTTTTCAACCACAGGCAATCTAACTATTAATACGCCTGGAGCAAAGCCCAATGTCTGGTATTTGATTTATGATCAACCGGGCAGTCCTGGAGTTAAGGAAGAATTAAGGTTTGGCCCTAACACCCTTTGTTATGTTGGAGAAGTAGAGATGGCGTGTGCAGTTCTTGATGAAGACATTACTGGGGTAAGAGCAACTGTGACAGGTTTTGAAGAAGACGATGTTGTGCTCGTTAAAACTCTTGTCATCATTGATCAGGAAGGGAGTGATGATTATTTAGAGAATCTTACCAATCAAGCCAAGAACTGGATTGAGGCCAATGCGCCTACCTATGTCTTTGATGGTATGGCTCTTACTTTCGAAGAGATCAGAGGTTTAGATTTAGTGGATTGTGAAAACTGTTATGAGGTTGAATTTAGCTTTAATTCCCGCCAAGCTGGTTATGGAGACAGAACAGATGGGGCTTCAGCTCAGGTCATCACATCGCATACCATTGTTGTTTTTATTGAAGACGGAGACGTAACAAGAGTAATCACCGATGGTGTCTATGACGAAATAAACGAAGAAATGATTGATAACTAATTTTAGTTTAGTAAATAATAACAATAGATATGGCTATTATTTCTTCATTAAAAAAAGATGATATTGAGGGTGCTATCAATGGCATTGCCTTGGAAGTCTATGAATCCTTTGAAAAAGAAAGTGGTAGCGTTCCGGAATGGGTGACAGTAATGGCTCATCGGCCGGTAATCCTTAAGGAGTTTACGGAACTTTTCAAGGTAATAATGGGCCCGGGTAAGATTGACAATTACCTTAAATGGAAGATAGCCTATACTGTTTCTGATGCTCTGCGTTGTCCTTTCTGTGTTGACGTTACTAAGAAGATGCTGATTAAGTTTGGAGCTGATGAAAAAATAATATCAGATATTAAAGAAGAAAAAGATTTGCCGGCAAAAGAAAAAGCTATCCTTGGTTTGGTGAGAGACGTTACCGATAACGCTAATGTTGATAATCCAGCAGTTTTTGAAAAACTGAAAGAAAAAATGACCGAGGCTCAGATCGTGGAAGTAGTTTCAGTTATCGGGCTTTTTAATTATATCAATCGTTTTAATAATACCTTTGCTATCCTGCCGGAATAATTATTCTTAGCTAATTGTTTGATAAAGCTGCTTCGAGAGGAGCAGCTTTTATTTCTTTTAACAATCATCTAAAATAATAGAAAGGTCTTAATTGACAACTTCTAAAGCAATGAAAAAAATTACTAAATTAATAATATCTCTTATCGTTTCTCACGCGGCCGGTATTATTGGCTCTATAGCTACGTTTAATGCGGTCAATACGTGGTATCTAACTATCCAGAAGCCTGTTTTTACTCCACCGGGTTGGCTCTTCGGCCCAGCCTGGCTCACCCTTTATACTTTAATGGGCATTGCCCTCTATCTGGTCTGGGACAGGGGGATTAGAGAGCAACGGGTGCGGACGGCTATCAGCCTTTTTGCTGTCCAATTGGTTCTGAACACGCTCTGGTCTATTCTTTTCTTTGGATTTCAAGCGCCGCTCTATGCTTTTGTAGAAATTATGTTTCTCTGGCTCTTTATCCTCTTGACGATGGTGCAGTTCTTCCAGATATCCAAAGCAGCCGGCTGGCTCCTGGTCCCATATATCCTCTGGGTTAGCTTTGCTGCTATCCTCAACCTTAGTATTGTTCTCTTAAATTAAATTGAAATATATGCTGACTTACTTAAAAATATTTCTTATCACCCTGGTTGTCTTTTTGGCTATTGATTTTATCTGGCTTGGTCTTGTTGCCCCTGGCTTCTATAAAAAAGAAATGGGCTCCTTGGTCAAACAATCAGGTGAGAGCCTGGCTCCCAATTGGACAGCTGCCATTATTGCTTATATCATCTTGGCTGTTGGCATTAGTTTTTTTGTCTTGCCCAGAATCTCAGCAACGACGACCAGTCTTCAAATACTACTCCTCGGCTTTCTCTTCGGGGTAATCGTTTATGGCGTATATGACTTTACTAATCTCTCGACCCTGGTTGGTTGGTCTTGGCGGCTCACAATAGTAGATACCCTCTGGGGTGGTACGGTTTGCGCTCTGACGACCTTTGTTAGCCATCACATCATTAAAACAATAGGCTTATTATGAAACTCTGCAGCGCCTGCCTCCTAGGCATTAATTGTAAATATGACGGGACTAATAATTTTAATCAGAAGATTGCTGATTTAGCTAAAAAAGAAACCTTAATCCCGATTTGTCCAGAGCAGCTAGGCGGTCTGCCCACGCCGCGTATTGCTGCAGAAAGGAGAGGGGAGAGGGTATTCAACAAAGCCGGCGAGGATGTGACAGAGTATTTTAAACAGGGGGCTGCAGAGACCTTGAAGATAGCTCAGTTATTAGGGGTTAAAGCAGCTATCCTGAAACAGCGTAGCCCTTCCTGTGGTACCGGCCAGATCTATGATGGCAGCTTCTCAAAAACGGTTATCCCTGGCGATGGGGTCACCAGTCAGCTTTTGAAAGAAGCGGGTATAACAATTATTACTGAGGAAGACCTTTAATCTTTAATAAGCCCTTGACAGGGTATAGTTATGGGTATATACTCATAATAAAGGTCAGCAACTTATTATTAGTTGCTCTAAAATAAATTAATCTATTTAATAATATGCCTCAAGGTGATGGAACAGGTCCTTTAGGACAAGGCCCTTTTACGGGCAGAGGTTCAGGCAGAGGAGGCCGTGGCAGAGGTCGCCAACCAGGCGGTTTTGGTCTTGGCCCGGGCGGAGAATGTATCTGCCCTCAATGTAATACGGTTGTAGCCCACCAGAGGGGAATCCCTTGTTATGAACATCGTTGCCCTCAATGCGGCCAGCCGATGACGCGTAAAGATTAATCTTAATTATTGTTTATGAAAATTTGTATAACAGCTTTAGGTCCAGATTTAAAGTCTAATCTTGACCCTCGTTTTGGGCGATCCCAGTATCTCCTTATACTCAACGAAAAAGGAAAGCTAGAAGAGTCTATTGTTAATTCTGGGACTCAGGCATTCCGGGGTGCCGGTGTTACGACTGCTCAATTAGTTGCTTCTAAGCACGTAGATGTCATTATCACTGGCAATATTGGGCCTAATGCCTTTCGCGTATTGCAGGCTAGTGGCGTTAAGATATATTTCGCTAATAATACAACTGCTCAACAGGCGTTTAAAGACTGGCAGGATAAAAAGCTGCCTGATTCAGAAGCTCCTTCTGTCCCGGGCCATTTTGGCATGGGTGGAGGATTCGGTCATGGCGGTGGTCCTGGCCATGGTAGTGGCCGTGGCGGTGGTCGCGGGTCTAACAACCCACAACATTAAGAATAAATTGCTATTATGAAGGATCAAACAGTTTCTATTATCAGCGTTATTGGTAATCTGGGCTTAGGTGTCTCTAAGCTTTTTTTCGGTTTTCTGATTGGTAGTATGGCTTTAGTAGCCGATGGTATTCATTCCAGTTTGGATGTTCTTTCTTCTTCTATTACCTATATTGGTATAAGGGTGGCCAAGCGTCCTGAAGATGCAAAGCATCCCTATGGCTATGAGCGAGCGGAAAGTATAGCCGGATTCTTTGTTGCCTTGATTTTGGCTATATCCGGCCTCTGGATTATTTATGAAGCCATTGATAGGTTCTTAGGCGGGGAATTAGTGAAATTAAGCCTCGGTGCTATTCTTGTTGTGATTGCTTCTATTGTGATTGCTGAAGGATTAGCCCGCCTTAAATTTCATTACGGTCGTAAATTCAGGAGTTTAGCCCTGGTAGCTGACGGAGAACATTCCCGAGCTGACGCTCTGTCTTCAGTGGGTGTGTTGATAGGCTTGATCCTAGCTAATTATTTTGCTTTAGCTGATGCCATTGTTGCTTTTCTCATTGGTATCTACATTGTCTATGAAGCCTTCCAGATATCCAAAGAGATAACCGATTCTTTGTTAGATGTGTCTAATAAAGAAATAGAGGAGAGAATTCAGAAGATATGCCAATCTCACGATATTAATATTAGTTCTCTGAAAACAAGGCAGATTGGCCGGGCAAACTTTGCTGAGATCAAGGTTAAACTGCCTTTGCGTTTAAAATTAGATAAAGTCCAGGAAATTACAGAAACCTTAGAAGAAAGATTACTCAATAATATTCCTTACTTAAGCCAGGTAGTTATTGCAGTGGAAGCCTATAACACTTCTAAGACTACGATTCTACCCCGTCTAGGGGGTCAGATAGGCGAGTTAAAGGGTTTTGAGAAGATTGGCCCGGTTAAAGTCGGCCAGCGCTTCTTAATTCCTTTGGTTGGCGACAAGATTGCTTCCACCTTTGGCGCTAAAGAATATTTAGTGGTTGATTATAAACATAATAAGATAATCCGAAAAGATAAAATAACCAACCCTTATTTCCAGGACAATTCTCCTCATGGGGCTCGTTTCATTAAAGCGATAAGAGGGGATAAGATATTTACTCCTCAGATTGGTCCTAACGCTCGTCAGAATCTTGATAGTTTTGGTATTGAGGTGGAAATAGTCTCTAAGGATAGGACAATAGATGATGTCCTAACCGTCATCCAAGAAATGTCCTAACCTTAGCTATAATAATGGCTGATAATATTAAAAAAATAGCAATTACAGGCGGCAAAGGTGGTACAGGCAAGTCCACCGTTGCTGTTTTAATGGCTAATCAATTCATTCAGGCAGGTAAGAAGGTCGTTTTAGTTGATTGTGATGTAGAATGTCCTAATGATCATTTATTAATAAGCCAGCCATTGGATAAAATAATAGCCAAGAGTTATATTAGTTTTCCCAAGTTAGACAAGAGCAAATGTACTAAGTGTGGGCTCTGCGTAAAGAAATGCCGGGAGAATGCTATTTTCCAGAAACCCGGGGATTATCCTATTTTCCTTAAAGACCTCTGTAATGGCTGTGGTCTCTGTTGGAATATTTGCCCGGTGGGGGCTATCAAGCCAGAAAAAGAAGTAAGCGGTAAGATATTCCTGAGCCAGGTGAAAGATGATTTCTGGCTGGTAACCGGCCAAGCCCGGAGCGGTCTGGAAGAAACTGGGCCTGTGGTGGCTGAAACTAAAAAAGCAGCCCTTAAATTCGCCCAAGACAAGGGAGCCGACATAGTCTTATTTGATACTGCGGCTGGCATTCATTGTCCAGTCATTAACGCTTTAATGGATACAGCAATAGCCTATTGTGTCACTGAACCAACGCCGATGGGCGCTTATGATTTGGCATTAATCTTAGACCTAGTCAAAAAACTGGGCATAGAGCCCAGGATAATCATTAATCAGGCAGATTTAGGAGATCAAGCAATGATTCAGGCGGTGATTGAGCGCTTTAATGTGCCCGTGGAAAAGGAAATACCTTATTCCAAAGCCTTGATGCAGGCTTATTCCCAAGGCCAGTTATTAAGATTTAAGGATTTTTAAACTAACAATGGAACAAACAAAGAAAAAAATAGTCATTGGTTCAGGCAAAGGGGGAGTAGGCAAGAGCATGCTGACTGCCGGTCTATCTTATTTGTTCAGTCAGGAGAATAAGATAGTTGCCCTGGATTGTGATGTGGATGCCCCTAATCTGGCTATCTGGCTGAATGAAGCAGGTAATTGGGCAGAGGAAATTCCAGTAGCGACCTCTTTTAAACCGGTAATAGACCGAAAGAAATGTAATAATTGCGGTCTCTGTGCCCAAAAATGCCCCTTTGGAGCATTGAAAATGAAAGAGGGTAAGCTAACCTTTAACCGCTTTCTCTGTGAGGGCTGCGGTCTTTGTGAGGCTATCTGTCCTCAAAAAGCAATTACTCTTAAAAAAGTAAAGAATGGCTTAATAAAGATAAAAAAGACACAATATGGTTTTCCTCTCATTACCGGGAAATTATTACCTGGAGAAACAGGTTCGGGTAAGGTAGTCAGCGAGATTGAAAAAGTAGCCGAGCAACAGGAGTACCAGCTAATGGTTATTGATTCCTCACCCGGCACTGGCTGTCCGGTTATTGCTGCTATGCGTATGGCTGATTATGCTGTTCTTGTTACTGAGCCCACCCCCTCTGGTGTTGCTGATCTAGAGAGGATATTAGAGGTTGTTAATCATTTTAATGTGCCCTGGTCCTTAGTGATCAATAAGTATGATATTAACCCTGCAATGACTAAAACCATAGAAGAGAACTTTGGCCTGGACAAGATTATTGGCAGAATATCCTATGATCAGGCAATATTTAAAGCAGTGGCCCGTTTCCAGCCTATTATGGAGACAGAGTTAAAAGCTAAAGAAGAAATAAAAGAGATATTTAATAAGTTAAAACAATATGCCCAGACCACGTAAGCCCAGAACAATTCTTTTTGACCCTAATGTAACCTATTTTAAGCCCCGGGCTGTGCCTCTTTCCCAGCTGGCAGAGGTGTCTTTAAGCCGGGATGAATTAGAGGCTATCCGGCTTTGTGATGCAGAGGCCTTAGACCAGCACGCAGCAGCCAAGAAAATGGGGGTCTCTCAGAGTACCCTGGGTAGGATTCTTAGCCTGGCCCGGAAAAAGATATCATCAGCCCTTATCGAGGGCAAGGCTATTAAAATAATCAAAGAATAGGTCTATAATAAAGCTATGGATAAATCAAAGATAATCAGGGGATTCTTCCTATTTCCTATTATTATCTATTTAATAATCGTCGTTTTTTCTTCTTTTTTTACGATGTTTTTCCCAATTATTGCTTTTGTCTTGTTAGCTTGTATCCTTATATTCCGTATTCTAAATCAATCGTTCTATCTAACTG
>JAGYMG010000169.1 GCA_018400675.1 bacterium | reverse complement strand
AGTTTTTCTATTTCTTTATTTGATTTTGCAGAAGGGTCGCTAAAGAAAAAACCTAACTTAGATTTTGAAGGTGGTTTTATGGCCGGCCGCGAAGTTATACCGGCTCAATTAAAAGAAAAATTTCAAGATTATATATTAGTAAAACAGCCTTTAACTGAAGCTCCTGAATTTAAAGAAGAAAACACAAACCTTCAATTAGCTAAGGGCCTTTGGCAAGATGGAACATTTGGAACAGTCCTAAACAGAAGGCCGTTAAATGAAACTCAAATGGAAGCGCTGGAGGCAGGTTTCGGCCTTGCTTATACAACTGATGGAAAGGTAATCACCTTAGATGCTGCCAGCTATGGAAAGGCTGGATTGTTAGAAGATTATACAGATAGATTTGCAGCCGAGCTTAGCCAGCAAGGGGTAGAGCTTAAGAAAGTTGGTGATAACTATCAAGTAGTTGTCCAAGGCAAAGAGGCTATAGATTTACCGGAAAAAGTAGTTGAAGCTTTAGTCTATGTAGATGGAGATAGTTTTGGTTTTATCCAACCTGGTAAAGCTTACTACGAACAACGTGAAGATATGTTAGCCGGTGTCGGAGCCGTTCAAGATAAAAATAAAGGTTTTAAAGTTTTAAATGCTGCTGAATTAGAAGAAGCATTACACAGAGGACAGATAGCAGCTATAGAAACAGAAGAGACAAGAGGCGGCAAACCTCTTTATAAGTTTGATGTTATTGGTTTCAACGGCCTTAACGGACAATTGCATCTTGGCGCAAAAGGAACCGAGTTGATGAATAATCTTTCAGAAACTCTATATACCCTACCGATAACCGGCGAAAACGGAAACTTCAAATTAGTTACTGAAGCTGAACTTGCTGAAATTATGGATTCAGGCGAAGTAATTTCTGTAAAACACAACGGCCAATGGATTCTTGCCGTTGAATACCAGGAAGGTATGGCTTCTAAAATTACTATCGGTGGTAAGGATTACGCACCAGTGGGAGTACCGGTTTCTGCTATGGAAGAAAAACTAAGCTTCTTAAAGGGTGAAACTGATTATATAGCTTTAATCAATGCAGCCAGAGACAATAAGCTTAATGTAAGACTAGATGAAGCTGATCTAAGAGCTTTGTATTCACAAGAGGGATGGCAAGGCCATAAAGTTGTAGTTAGCCATGAAAGGAATCAACAGCATGATGGCTATCCTTATATAGATAGAGATGGCGAAGTTACCTA
>JAGYMG010000168.1 GCA_018400675.1 bacterium | reverse complement strand
AGCTTGCGTTCTATATTGTTCAGCTAGTTTTGGACCAAAAACCTCTAGTGCTCTAGAATTTAAAAATCTGTCTAAAAATCTAGAATCACCAAAAGGACTACTAACCCCAGCTTGTATTGCTCCTACTCCTATTTGAGCAGCTTGTACCTCTTGAGCAATTGCAAGTCTATCTTCAGTGGTTCCTGTTGCAATTCCTTGAATTAAAGATCTAGCAGCCTGGGCCTTTTCCTGGCCTTCTCTAATTTTCTCTAAAGCAGCAGACGAAGCGTCAGTATTATTGGCAATCTCATTAAGAGCTTCGTTTCCGTCTCTTACCGCCAATTCATTTGCGGCAATCTGCTCCCGATTTCTTGCCGTTTCTCTATCAACAAAAGAAGCATTGCGATTATTTCGGCCCTGCATCAGATTCTCATTGATCATCCTTAAATTATCGTTCTGTTCTTGTCTAGCTCGTATTTCCGCCCCAATCCTATTCGGATCTGTACTACCGCCAGGAACTAATCTGTCTGTCATAATCCTAATTTGTTCATCAAAACCACTAGTAATTTCGCTAAGAGGTATTGATTGTCCGGTAGCTCTTAAATAATTTAATCTTGAGTCTCTAATAGCCTTAGCTTCTTGCCTTCTTAAATTCGTTCCTTCGACAACTAGTTCATTCTGTCTTTGTAAAATATTTGCTTGTGTTTGAGCAAAATTTTGACTAGTAACTGCTAACTCTTTAATAGCCTGTTGAGCTTCTTTGCTAGCTCCAAGTAATGGGCCAAATTCTTCTGCTAGTTGCTCTAGACTAAATTCACCTGTCTGTAGCTTATCTTCAAATCTTTTTAAAGCATTATCAAGTGTATTTGAATCAATATTTGGTATTGCTCTTTGTAACAAAGCCCTAACTCTATTGCTAACTTCAGCTTCTCCCCCCTCCTCTATTCCTTCTTGAGCAATACTTCTTAGAAGTGGCTTTAGTTGATCGTCTAAAACTTTTCCTATTGCTGCTGTTTGTAATAACTCCTGACCAGCCTCTCCTTGTCCAGCAACAACCTGACCCGCAACCTGCATGTATTCTTCTGGCGATAAGTTTTCTATATTGTCTAAATTATCTAGTATCTTTTGATATATCGTGCTAATATTATTAGTAATATCGCCTCTTAAACCAGCTAGTTCAATATCAAGCTCTTTTTCAACAATAGCAAATGTATTATTAAGTGATTTAGCGAAACCGCACCGCACCAGCC
>JAGYMG010000167.1 GCA_018400675.1 bacterium | reverse complement strand
GACACCACCCGCAGTTATTATAGCCATATCAAAGCCTAAAAGACCTGTTGTCTCCATCTCCATCTTTTTGAGCAAATTGACCAACTTATGGCGCTCCTGTCTGGTAATTTCATTTATCTTTTTAGACGGATCAATGCCAGATAATTTAATAATACTCTTAATAATTTTCTGGGGCAGTAAATCATCTAAAGAATTTCTAAATAATTTATTGCTGTATTTTTTAAAGTCTGATTGAACTCTTTTATCAAGTGTTTCAAAATTTAAAGCTGGTTTTAGATCTAAAACCATTTTTACTTTGCCTTTTTCTAATAATTTTCCTATATCAAAGCTTAAATCCAAAACTATTGGGCCGGAAATGCCAAAATGAGTGAAAATCATTTCACCAAAACGGGAATCTTTCTTTTTATCATTCTGGAAAACTGTTAACTTGACATTTTTTAAAGATAACCCCTGATTTTTCTTCGGCCAACTCTCTTTTATCTTCACGGGAACTAGGGCCGGTCTTGGTTTTTCTATTTTGTGTCCCATTTTCTCAAGCCAATGATAGCCATCACCCGTGGAACCTGTTCCGGGAAAAGCCTTTCCGCCCGTAGCAATGATATAGTTATGAGCTGTTATTGATTGATCATTGTCCAAAACAATTTTTGTTATCTTTTTATCCTCAACAATAATCTTCTTGACCTTTTGATCGGTCATTATTTTCACCTCTCCCTGCTTTAAATAATTCAATAAAACATCCAAGACGTCTTTGGCCTTATCGCTTTGAGGAAAAACTCTTTTGCCTCGTTCAATTTTCGTTTTTAATCCTTTTTCGTTAAAAAAGTTAATTGTCTCTTTAACTCCAAAAACCGAGAAAGGGTATCTAAGAAATCCTCTTTTTCTGCCGTATTCTTTAATTAATTCTTGTTGGTCAAATTCCGCCTTGGTAATATTGCTTCTGCCTTTAGCTGTGATAAGCAATTTTTTACCCAGTATCTCGTTTTTTTCTAATAATAAAACAGCTGCTCCAGACTCAGCTGCTTTGCCTGCGGCAATCATTCCTGCAGGGCCTCCGCCAATTACTATAACGTCAATAATTTGGTCCATTCCTCAGAATACATTTATTCTAGAGAAAATGCAAACAAGACATCAAAAGGAAACATTTTTGAAAGGAGCAAAAAGTGAAAGTTTTCTCTAAAGACTAATTTTAGCGGATGATAAACCTCTTCAAACAAAACCCTATCTCAATT
>JAGYMG010000166.1 GCA_018400675.1 bacterium | reverse complement strand
TTAGAGCTATAAGATTTTCCAAGAGCGGTTTGCAAAGTATCCGGCCTTTGCCGGGTTAAATCCATGCTCATTCTGCTGACACTATCATAATGCTGCTGAAATTCATTAGCTGCTTTGGCTGCCTGCACCGAGGAACCGGCTTCATTTCTTAGAGCTTCAATTACACTAGTAAACCCTTCTCTCATATAGGCAGTAGCTGCCCTGTATTCTGCATTGGTCAAAGCAAGATCTTCATTCTGCTTAAGACGAGCCTTCAGCCCTGGCAAATTTAGCCCTTTATCTGTTATCCACACTTCTTCTCTTGCTCGGCTTCCTTCACGGTTGCGGCGGATTGCCTGATAAAAGCTTGTCTCCGAAGCGCTTTTATCAACCATGGTTATCCATCTCGCTGGCCCGATATTACTTATTGTTCCCAAATTAAAACCGATACGCGAAGAATAGTCATAAAGAAGCACAATCTTTTTCCCCTCTTCCACCAATCGGCTCATTTCTTGCTTGAGGCCTTCGGTAGTTTCTATTCTTTTTTGCGTCTTTCCGTCTCCTGATTTTAAAACAAAACCATCTTTTTCTGAATCCCTTACAATAAATGTTCTTCCGGTTTTCCGGGAAAAGGCTAAAGTTTGCTGCTCTACAGACCTGAAACTGCGGCTAAGCTCCGGAACAAAAACCAAAATCTTTTCTTGATAGTCCTGCTTATATGTCTTTACTGGTGAGGAAAAATCTCTTTGCTCTACTCTTGCTCTGGCTAGATACCCATCTATTTCTGCTCTTACCTCTTCTCCGGCTCTCGGATTAACTTTTATATTCATCAATTTTGCCAACGGCCCGCTTTGTCCCGGAGTAGCAGAAAAGAAAGTTAGAAAAGGGGCTTCTTTGATATTACTAAAAACCTCTACCCGCATTGACTCAGGGCTTATTTCAATCTTACCCAACTCTTTAACTAAAGCATCCTTTTGCAAAGATTTACCAGGCATACTTTCTTCTTTATTTTTTGCCGCGCCGACTTTATTTTTTGCCGCGCCGATAATCCTGGCGGCAATCGCCATATTTTCTGCGCTCCAGTGCATATTCTCTTGGCCCAGAAAATTATGCGCAGGCACGGGTTTTCCGTCAACAACCGCAAAGTCTTTACCCTGCCTCCAGCCGAGAACCTGCCCGTAAGCATTTAAAAGATATCTTAAAGCATTGTGCTGCTTCCCAGAAGATACTAAGCCTGAAACAGTTTTCGGAGCTTCTGGAATAAGAGA
>JAGYMG010000165.1 GCA_018400675.1 bacterium | reverse complement strand
ATCCGGCTTAAAAGATATAGTGGCCAGGATATAAGAAGCTCATCGGTATTAGGGATAAATTTTGAGGAGGATAAGATTTGGGAAGAAGAGTAAAAACACAGGCAGTTACTTCTTATGTATTGTTGGTTTCAGTGGTTATTGCTGCCTTAATCGGGATGCAGGTTTATTTTTCCCGAAGCCTACAGGGCAGGCATAAACGGCATACCGACAGTTTAGTTTCCGGGGCGCAGCTTTTTTCTCCTCAATTTAGCCGCTATAAGAAGATAAATGAGGTTATCGGGGGAGTTGATCCAGAGAACAATCAGGCTTACGGTTATGTAAGCCAAACAGAGACCGAGCCATCGGGCAAGCAAATCACGCGGCAGTTAACTAACCGGATAAACAGGGTAATCTCCGGCCAGATAGATAGCCAGGCCATGAGCGGGCAAGAGTTTTTTTCTCCTGATGCGCCGCAGGAGTTAAAGAGAGAAGAGTTTAGCGATGTGGAGATAAGGTATAACTATTTTCTAGACGAAGGGACACAAACCGGTGTCTCAGATAACTTTTCCGGGAATAGATTAAGCGAAGATAGGTTGTTTGGAGAAGAAAATGATTAAAAAGAGCCAATCGATAACTGAATATACTTTTATTGTGGGGATAGTAAGCCTTGCTTTGGTTGCAATGTCTAGCTACGGCCGGAGGGGCATACAGGCGGTGATTAAACTGTCTTCGGATAAGTTGGGTGAGCAAAAAGATTTTACCGGCAGCGGTTCTCCACGGTATAATAGGGATGAGAGTCAAGCCGAGGGCTTAACCGGCGTACTTATTAAGAGCGAAAATGCAATTTCCAGAGAGAGCATAGAGAGGAGAAAAGCCAGTTCAGGGGCAGTTGAAGAAAAAAAGGGAAGCTTGATTTCAGGTAACTTACAAAGTGAGTATAAAACTGAGTCCCATATTGACAAGGAGCTTGAGTAAAAAATGATAACAAAAAAAAGTCAAAGTATTACTGAGTATGCGGTAGTAATTGCTTGTGTTGTAGTTAGCTTGATTGCAATGCAGGCATATTTTAGAAGGGGTCTTTCGGGAAAGATAAAGTCTTCTGTAGACCAGAACTTAGGCAGCCAGTTTGACCCTCAAGAGGGAGATTTTACTGATGTTACCAGCCGCAGGAGCGATAGCCTCGAGGTAACCCTTCATACCCCAAAAACTGAAGAAATCGAAGACGGGACAGAGAAAATAACCGATTATAATACTGTCTATAGCGTAACCGGCCCCCAGAGTGT
>JAGYMG010000164.1 GCA_018400675.1 bacterium | reverse complement strand
ATTCTTATCTTGCTCCGCTCCACAACCCAGTTAATCTCTTAGGAGTTGAGATTGCCCGGAAACTGTTGCCTCGAGTACAGACAGTTGGGGTATTTGATACTGGTTTTTATAAAGACCTTGCTCCTAGCCATTATATTTATGCCATCCCTTATAAGTTCTACCAAAAGAATAAGATAAGGCGCTATGGCTTTCATGGTATCGCCCATCAGTATCTCTACTGGAAGACGAATGGTATCTTAAAGAAAAAAGTAAATAAGCTGATTACCTGTCATTTAGGCGGCGGCAGTTCCGTGACAGCTATAAAGAATGGTCAGGCGATTAATACCTCTATGGGTTTTACTCCCTTAGAGGGGGCGATAATGGAGAGTCGCTCAGGGGATATTGATCCAGCTATTGTCACATATCTTATAGAAAAACTAAAACTCACGGCGAGCAATGTCTCTGATATGCTTAACAACCAGTCTGGCTATAAGGGTGTCTGTGGTAAGAAAGATATGAGAGAGATCCTCAAACTGAAGAAGAAGAATCGCTTGGCTCGTTTAGCCTATGAGATGTTTATCCTCAGCGTTGTGAAGTATATCAGCTATTATCTGGTTGAGATGGGAGGAGTAGAGGCAATAACCTTTAGCGGTGGCATGGGTGCCCGGAGCGGGGAGATAAGGCAGGACATTATGGATTATTTTCGATTCCTTGGTTTTAAAATGGACAGCAAAAAGAATAAAAGGAATAGTCTCGTTGTTTCTGCCTCTCGATCCAAGATCAAGGTGCTGGCTATCCCGGCCAATGAAGAGCTGGCTATGGCCTGTCAGGTTGCTGACAAATTTTAACTGATAAATTGAGAATATCGCTTAATATAGTATAATAACTAAAAGTTAATTTAATCATTCAAACTAAACTACAATAAATATGAATCTAACAGCTTTTATTCAAGAAAATATTATTGGTTATCAACTCTGGGGGAATACGGTCAGGGAGTATTTTATTGCCGTGCTGGTTTTCTTTGGGATAATGTTCTCAATAAAACTAGCCAAGAAAATAATAATCATTAGGATCAGGAAGATTGCTGACCATACCCAGATAGATTTCTTTGCCCTGATAGCCGGGATTCTGGATATTGTTCGCTGGCCTTTCTATGTGTTCTTTTCAGCCTATATAGCTATTCAATTCCTGTCTTTTCCAACAATGATAGACAAGATTATTTATTACCTCTTGGTTCTTATTGCTGCGTTCTATCTAGTTAAGATTGGTCAGGAATTTATTAGGTATGGATTTGAGAAGATAACC
>JAGYMG010000163.1 GCA_018400675.1 bacterium | reverse complement strand
TTCACCGAACGGGCGGGGGTGCTGAATATCGCCCTGGAAGGTCTCATGCTGATTGGCGCCTTCTCCGCGGCGGCGGTGGCCGGAACCAGCGGCAATCTACTCCTAGGAACAGCGGCGGCAGTGGGCATAAGCGCCGCCGCCGCGTACCTGTACGCTACAGCAGCGCTGCGCCTGAAAGCAAATATCTTTATAGCCGCCCTTGCGGTTAACCTGCTGGCAATCGGCGGAACCCAAATTGCCGCTCATCTGTTATTTGGAACCAAGGGAGTGATAGAGTTCGCCAATTTCCCTTCCCTGCCAAGCATATCGATACCGCTGCTTAGTTCAATCCCCGTTTTCAAGGCCTTTTTCACAGAACACTCTCTATTCGTTTATATTGCTTTTCTGCTGGTTCCTATTTCCGCCTGGATTTTGCATTCAACCCCCTTTGGTATGTATGTGAAGGCAGCAGGCCTTAACTCCACAGCCCTGTTTACACGGGGGGTTGCAGAGCAGAAAATAAAGGTGCTGGCAATAACCATATCCGGGATAACCTGCGGACTGGCCGGCGCTTCACTCTCCTTTAATTTAGGCGCCTATGTGCCCAATATTACCTCGGGGAGGGGCTGGATCGCTTTAGTTGCAATTTTTCTTGGCTACAAACGGCCCTATGGTATTTTTCTGGTAGCCATTTTGTTTGCTGCAGCCGAACTTGCAGCTCAGAGCGCCCAAGGAATTGCCGGAGCCCCCTCCTCACTCCTTTTAGCGTTTCCCTTCTTTATCACTTTTATCGGAATGATCATTTTTTCCGCTTTGCATGCCCTCTTTTTAAGATTGCAAGAAAAAAACCGATAATAGTGTAAAAGGAAGGTGCAGCCCTTGGATGCCGATACAGCCGACCGGTTAGAAAAAGAAGTTTTCGATCTCCGCCAGTTGCTGGAGATTAGTAAAAGCCTCAGCTCTAACCTCGATTATCATAGTCTACTAGATTCAATAATATACATCTGTATGGGGCAGATGGGAGTTACCCAGGCAGCGATTTTCAGCCGGGACAACCTTGAAATTCCGGGACTTAAGTTGATGCGCAACCTGGAAGGCTATGCCCTGGATTCCTCACGCAGTTACATTATCAACACCGAAAGCATTTTAGGGAACTACCTAATGGCCAATCCAGTATGCTATACGTTGGAAGAACTTTCCGGGATGATCGATGATCCGCAGAGCCTTGAAACTCTTCAGAGCTTATCCCCAACCCTGATTGTTCCGCTGGTAGCCGGACAGCAGTTAATGGGATTGATTGTTCTTGGCGAGCGTATCCATGGCGATACTTACTCAAAGAAAGAGAG
>JAGYMG010000162.1 GCA_018400675.1 bacterium | reverse complement strand
CCTTTTACAGATTGGTTGAAGAGCAACTCGGATATAACTTTGCCTGGCCTTCAACAGCTGGGCCAGGAAGAATGGGAAGATATAGCAACTTCTCTCCAGGAAGACTTAACGGAACCGGTAAAATCTTTCACTGAGCCTGGCCAAATAACTCCTACTATTTCAGGAAAGCCTGCCCTTTTGGCTCAAGATATAGATTTCCAGGATGAGGATATCCGGCTTAGATTAGATAATATAGCCTCAGCGTTAGGTGTAGAGTTCGATGAAGTCCGAGAAGAGGTAGAAGCCGGAGAAATAGTCCTTTTAGATGATGGTAAGGGTTTGTTAAGGAAGACAGGCGAAGGAGCCGGCGATGGTATGTACAGGCGCCTGGAAATAATCGAAACAGGCGATATCCAAGACAGTGAAAGAGAAAGGAGTTTTACTTCCAGGACGCTTTGGTACGGTCAATGGAAGGTAGAAGAAGGCAGGGCATTACCGGAAAGTATATGGCTTAGTGACCGCGATTCTCTGAGCCTGGTCTCTGCTTCAGGCGGCCGGGGATGGTTTCCTACTTTTGATTTGGTAGAATATAAGGTAAGTTTAGACGATAAAGGCGGCATTTCTCTTTCTGAGACCGGCAAGAGAAAAGCCTCTCCTACCAAAGAAAACTTACTTAGGCTAAAAGAACTGGGAGTTAGTTTCCGGCAAGGGATAGATTTTGGTGGTTATGTAGTGTTAGGCGGAAAAGCGCCTCAAACCGATGTATTAAATGATTTCGGCCGGTACGGAGCTTTAACTTCTCTTAGTATAAGTTTTAATCTCGATGGTAAAGGAAAAGCCCTTTTGCCTGAAGCCAGCCGTCTTTTTACAACCGACCCTCGTAGCGGAGAGAAACACTTTCTTGATATTGCTCCTGACGGAGGTACTTATACCGATGTAACAAAAGGTGAGTTGGTGTACCCGGTCAGGGGCTCTGAACAAGAGTTTAAAGTTGATATGAATCTCTCTGAAGAGGATAGAATAGCCCGGTTTAAGGACTGGCTTAAGGAAAACGAAAATATTAACCGGGGGGATGTAGCTAAACCGCATTATGTATTTTCTTCTTCTCGGTTAGAAAATCATTTAAGTATTAATCAGAGTAGATGGGAAGTAGTAGCTTTTGCCGAAAAAGGGCAGAGCTTTCCTTATTTTTCTGTGCCCAGCCTTTCTGCTTTCTCAGAAGAATCTGCACCGTTTAATCCTTATTACAGTAAAGTTTCGGTTATAGGCTCTGATTCCGTGGTTCCGGGGCATATGGAGTTGGAAATTACATATAAAGATTCAGAAGGCAATGATGCCGGGGCTCAGGCAACT
>JAGYMG010000161.1 GCA_018400675.1 bacterium | reverse complement strand
TTCACTGACGACGAGCCAATTGAAAACAATAAATTTCAGGCCGGAACAGTAGACATTAAACAGGGAGAAAATGATTTGCCGGTAGAGTTTGGCAATCTTATGCCCGGCGTTGCGACTGAACCTCAAAAACTTACTATTGGGAACAATGGTTCACTGGATGTAGTAATTGATCGAATCTTTGTTAGCGCTTGGGAGAAATGGGGAACTAGTGCCATCAACCCAGCTGAGTTTGCCGAGAAACTAAATATTACTATTGGTGACGAAGTCGGGAGACCTCTTTGGAAGGGGACCCTCCACGAACTCGGAATCGGTAATTATCCCGATAATCATGGGAATGCTCTTGACGGAACAGATAGGGTTTTCTTGGCTGATAAAAGTGCCGAAAGCAATTTTGACACTCGGGATTATTGGTTTACCTTTGAGTTAGATTCTTCGGTTAGCGACCCTGACTGGCAAGGAGCTGACATCAAGGCTACCTTCACCGTTAACGCTACCCAAGTTAAAGATGATAAGTTCGACGCGGCTGAGAGATTGGTTATGAATCAGAATACAGGTGGAGGATGGGATTGGGTAGAAGACGAAGATCCTACTCAGACTGATGTCTCAAGTCGTAAATCGAATTTGATTGGAGTGACAGCAATGGGCCTGTTAAGAGCTTATGAGTTTAGTGGTAATTCTGACTATTTTGACTCAGCTGAAGAAGCAGCTTACGAAATAGCAGATCATTACATAGCTAATTACGATGGAATCAGGGGTGGAGATTACGAGAGAAGTTGGTGGAAAGGTGGCGGTGCCTATAATAATCAGGACATTTTGTTCCTGCAAAGAATGGGTAAATATTTGAATGATGGGAATTATTTCACTGGTAACGCAGAGAAAGCAATTATTGATAGGTGGGACGCCTACGATAATGATGCCCAGAAAGTTTATAATTGGGCTGAAGACTACAGAGGTAGTCTCTCAGATTCGTTTTATTGGGACTTAGCTCCAATAGTGGAAGCAACGCTTGATGCGGCTAATACTGTTACTGATAGCAATCAGGCAATGGTTCTCCGCAATAATGCCTTGGATTTGGCTGAATTAGTAGCTGCTGATCAAAAGTCAGCCGGTCACTTTATTACTTCTTGGGCGAATGACAATTCTCGCCTTGGTCAAGCCAGTGCTATTCGCATTCTGCAATTAGCTGATGACGCTAGTTTGAATGTAGATTATTCCAGTAAGATTAATAAAGGAGTGAACGTTCTTAAGGATAAACAGAATACTGACGGATCATTTAGTGTGGGAGCAAATAAATCGATTCAAACGACTGCCTATGCTGCTTTAGCTCTAGAAATGACTGGTAA
>JAGYMG010000160.1 GCA_018400675.1 bacterium | reverse complement strand
AACAAAAGGTGGAATCTCTGAAAACTCATAATCAGAATACCTACCCTCAGATTTCATCTCTTGTTGAATACTAGTCGCTACTTCTACAAAACACTCATCAAAAACATCTATTACTCTTTCCCCTTCATTAGGTTGGCCTTCCGGCACTATTGCCTCAGGATCTATAACTACTTTATTACCGGCTCCATACGTAGACCCGCAAGCTCCAAAATAGATAGAACCTGCCCCTAATCTCTCTCTTAACTTCTTTCTTAATCTTCTGAAATATTCGTTATATGCAGCAGGAGCAATTATAAGCCGTAACCTGGTATCCTCTTCTTCGCGTTGTCCCAACTCTGCAATCCTACCCTGCTCTATTAATTCCATTTGCTCTTTGACTATCTCTCTTGACCTAACCCTGGCCTTAACAATAGGTTCTAACCTTAATGCGAATAACCCTGTAAATTGCCAGGCGGCTCCAGATACAGCTGACCTCAATAACCCTCCCCTGACAACTTTCACTGTATCTTCTATATCTTCCTCTACTTCAGAATTAAGCCTTTGATAATTAGGTAAGAATTCTCCCGGCTCTGTATGAAGTAATTTTATCCCCGGCAACATACTACAGGCATCTTGCCATCCTCCCAAAGCTTCGGTAAGCTGTTCTACATATAAAGTTCTAGCTACTGATAAATAAATCTCTTCATGAGATAACTTGCCGCTATCGGGTTGGTACTGGCCGATAAGAACAGCCAATGCAGATAAAGTATTGGTGGCTATGGCACTGGATACTCCTAATCCTGATTGAGGTGGAACGCCTTTAACTTCTATTGCCACAGAAATCCCTTTATCTTGAGAACCTGTTAATCTTTTTAAAATATCACTCAAATCTATATCAACACTATCTTTATAAACTTCAGGGATAATCCCGGAAGCAACAAGACAAGCTTTATGAACAGAAAATCTTCTGTCCTGCTCATACTTATAAATATCTTCTAAATCAACTACCTCCATTCTCCCCTTATATCCTTTTGTTAAAGATTGTAGTTGCACTACCGGTTTATCTATTACCCTAACTGTAGTTACTACCGGCAACCCATATTCACCTTCTTCTCCATCCTCATTTACTTCAATAGTAAAATTAGTACAATTTGCCCCTAATTGTAAAGCCAAGTTAACATGGTCATTCCCGACAGCTGAATTCATCTCTATTCTTACCCCGCTCTCAACAGTAATCACTTGGCCATCCATTTCTGAATCAACTCTAGGAAGATAATCACTTATATTCTGAGGAAATATAAGATTTTCAATATATTCCTCTTCTGTAAAATCTAATCCTCTTTTTCTTAATCCCTTTGAGAATTGTA
>JAGYMG010000016.1 GCA_018400675.1 bacterium | reverse complement strand
AAAGAAGAAGTTGTGATAGAGTTACATCTTGATTTAGATTTTCTTAATCAACAGATAAAAAAATTAACAGACCTTATTTATAGAAAAGCAGAAGAAGCAATAACAATTTCCCCGGGAGAAGAAGAATCTCAGCCCGAGAGAGATAAGGAATTAGAAGAACTATATTCAAAGTTAGAAAATCTCCGGAAAGAAGCAGAAAGAATCAGAAAAGAAATAGAAAAATTAGATAAAGAACCAACAGAAGATTCTTCACAAGAAAAAATCCCTTGCTCCCTACCTCAAAACCTTGAGCCAGAGAGGAACAATGTCATTTTTAATGAAATTGCTTGGATGGGAACTCCAACATCCGCAAACAATGAATGGATAGAATTAAAAAATATATCCAACGACAAGGCTAACCTGTTCAATTGGCAAATATTAGACAAAAGAACTCTTGAGGAACAATCTGGAGGAATAAAAATATTCTTTGATGAAATGATTATAGAACCAACAGATTTTATAATTTTAGAGAGAACAGATGATAATTCTTTAGAGAATATTCCGGCCGATATTATTTACACGGGATCCTTAAACAATACCAATGAAGCATTATATCTTTTTGATCAAGACTGTACCCTCCAAGATATGGTTAAGGCTGATCCTAATTGGCCAGCAGGGAATAATAATGACAAGAAAACAATGGAAAGAAAGGGTGATTCGTCCTGGCAGACGAGTAAAGAGACAGAAGGGACCCCCAATGGAGAAAATAGCTCTGGTGAAACCGCTCCAGATAGTGAAGAAAAGAGTGAAGACGATGAACCTAAAGACAAAGAAGAAAAAGATCAAGAAGACAGCCAAACAAACTATTCTTCAGGAGGAGGCTCTTCTTATACCTCGTATCCAAAAATCTTGATAAACGAAATCCATATCACTGGCTTAGACCAAGAATCAAACCAACTAGCGAAAGAAGACTTTGTTGAATTGTATAATCCGAACGAATCGCCGGTTAATCTGACAAACTGGTACTTGCAAAGAAAAACAAAAAATGCTTCCGATTTTTGCAGTTTTGCTCCTAAGAATTTACTTTTAAACAAAACAATTGATCCTAAAGACTATTTATTAATTTCTAATGCTTCTTCCTCTTTTTCGGCAGATATTTTCACTAATTATCCATTGACCGAAGACAATACATTAATAATTAAAAATCCAAACAGGGAAATAGTAGATAAAGTTGGCTGGGGTGAAGCTCAAGATTTTGAAACATTACCAGCAATAAATCCTCCTGCTGGTAAAAGTATTGGCAGACAATGGTCTTCTGTTGATGAGAACTATATTGATAGCGATAATAATAATCTTGATTTTGAAATACAAAGGGCAACCCCGAAAACAAAAAATACCAAAGAAGAGGAAACATCTGCTGACCCAGAAGAAAACCAATCCCCTATTGCCATCTTTAGCTATTCTCCCCTATCACCATTAATAAATCAGGAGATTCTTTTTAATGCTGCTTCTTCTACGGATCCTGACGGTGAAGTAACTTCCTATTACTGGGATTTTGGAGATGGCATCTCAACGACTACTAATAATAATGTTATTGGTCACGTTTTTGCAACCTCTAGCCAGTTCGAAGTTTTTCTTAGAGTTTCTGATAATAAAGGATTAACTAACAGCACCAAAAAAATTGTAGAGATATCAGCTGCAGGGACTAGTACTAACATCGCCATTCTTAATGAGTTAGATGTAGTTATTAATGAAATTGCCTGGATGGGGACTCGAGCCGACTGGAATGACGAATGGCTGGAACTCTATAATAACACTAATCAGGAAGTTGATTTGAATGGTTGTTCTATCAACTGGGGAGAAGCTACAAACACTAATGTTATTGTTTTAAACGGGAAAATTCCTGCTTATGGCTATTACCTCTTAGAGAGAACAGCCAGCTCTACTATCTCAGATATCTCAGAAGATCAGATTTATACTGGTGCCTTGAATAATGAAGGAGAAAAAATAGAATTAAGAGATTCTCGGTCTACTTTAATCGACCAAGTCGATTGTTTAGATGACTGGTCCGCTGGAGATAATGAGACAAAACAAACAATGGAGAGGATTAATCCCATACACCCAGGGAATAATTCTGAAAATTGGGGCAATAATGATAAAGAAACAATAAATGGCCAAGATGCAGAAAATAATCTTATCCTTGGAACGCCTAAAGCGAAAAACAGTAGACACTCAACTCTACCGCCCAACCCAGTCCCTGATTTCTCTCTTAACAAGGAAAATAGTAAATACAACAGTGCATCTCTGACCTGGTCCACAACTACCGACCCTGATACGCCTCAAAGCAATATTTCTTATATTCTTTATTGGGCAAAAGAAAAAATTAATGAAACTAATACTACTAGTGTTCCAGATATTTCCTCGACCACTACAGCTACAACAAGCTTAACAATTGCTAATCTTGATTATGATGTTACTTATTATTTTGCTATTCGAGCTGTTGACGGGGAAAATTATTCCTTAATAGCGACTACTACTCCCTACAATACGCCTCTCCCTGCTATCTCTGATTTGAGCGGAGGGCCTTCCGCTTTGAGAGAAAGCATTGACCTTTTCTGGGAAGATATCGGAGCTAAGGAATATATCGTCAAGTATGCCAATAAAGAAATTAAAGAAGGAACAACCAGAGAGAATCAAATAGAATGGGAAGATGCTATTGAGTATGAGGAAAGAATAATTCCAACAAACGGCAATACAATAATAAATATCACCATATCTAACCTTTCTCCAAATACAAAGTATTTCTTCGCTATTAAATCAATTAATGCTAATAATGCTACTTCTCAAGTTTCTAATTGTTCTTCAGCTGAAACAATACCCGGGTTTCAGAATGATGGAGAGATAATAAAAGATTTATATACTGGTTTAATATGGCCACAAAACGGAAATAGTCCTGCTTGTAATAATGGTATAACTAGTACTCAGTCAGACTTGGTTGGCTATCTCAGTCTAATAAATAGCACTACTTCTGAAAATTTAAATGACTGGAGAATTCCTAATTTTAAAGAATTAGCGACGCTAATAAAATATGACATCTCTGCACCGACTATTTATAATTCATTTGCAAATACTAAACCCGAAAAATATTGGACAAAGATTGGTAAGAAAACAAGTATTTCTCCGACTCCTCCCCAAAACTATAAAAGTTATTATGTTGATTTCGCTGATGCTACTGCTGATGCTTCCTATTATTCAGGAGGAGATTGCCCCCCAGCATATAGCCGATTTGTAAGAGGTCCTTCCCCCGACAGGCCTATGTTATCACCTGGCATAGACCCAAATCCTAATTACGATTGTGGCCTCGGACAAACAGAAAAAGAAGAAGTTATTATAGATAATTGCACTAATTTAATGTGGGTAAAAGGAGGAGCCAGAACAATCTCCGGCACTGTTTCTAATTATCCTCTATCTCCAAGACCAAAGAGTGAGTTATGGAAAAGTGCTTTTGAGATTTGTAATAATTTAGAAATTGGAGGTTATGATGACTGGCGCTTGCCTAATGCTCTAGAAATAGTCGTTAGTCTCTCCCCTGGCGGAAAAATATTCCCCCATGAAAGTGGCTATAACGGTTATTATTGGTCCAGCACCGTATCAGAAAATAATATCTGGGCATTAGGCCATAGTGGTAATATGGGTAAAATTATTAAGTTGGCTAAAACTAATAAGGTTTATACCCAGTGTGTCCGTAGTGTAGAATAATTTTCTTCTAAAAAATAATCTCTAAAAAACAACAGAGATTCCTCTGTTGTTGAATTATTGGAAATTAGGATAATTATAGCTTAATTGTTTTGATTTCCTCTCTAAAAAAGTTTTTGGCGTCATCCCAATCCAGAGGTGTTAACATCTCAGGCATAGAATCTCTTTCTGCGTCTTCAAAGTAAATAACACTTTTTAGGATATGATTCATATTGTAATCAATCTCCTTATATTTCTCTTTGAAGAGCTCAAGGATTTCATTAAGAGAAATAACTTCTTTAGAAATAACAAAGAGGTCTATAAAATCTTTTTTTGAACCACGAGATGAAATTGCTGCAACTTTCATACAAGCGATATCTCTAATATCAGCCGTGTCAACTCCTTCAATCTCTTGAAAAGGAAAAAGATTAGGATAATCATATTTTAAAAAACTTAATAGTGTTCCTTGAAAATTACCAATTAAAGAATTAAGGGCTTCCTTTTCAACAGAGAGCTTTCCTAACTTTTTGATTCTTTCAATTAACTCTTTAGAGTCAACATTCTTTGTAGTAAAAAGATATAAGTTTACAGAAAGACGGTGCTTAAGATACAAAGCCACTGCTGTACCACCAGCAAGATAAAAGTCTTTGAGTATCCCCGATTGCTTTAATATTTCCAAATTAGATTTGGTTTCTTTTGATAATATCGCTTGAGATATAAAACTTCATCTCTCTTTAAGTCAAAAATAACTGCCCAATAATTAGCACTTCTAAGAGAAAGCCTTCTGGAATTTCGAACAACGTTTTTAATCTGGTCCAAGTCATAATTTTTCTTCATCCATTCTACTTCTTTTTTATCTCCATAATCTAAAATTCTCTCAATAACAAATTGGGCATTTTTTTTCTTATCAACTTTTGAAATATCTACATCCCAAAAATGCTTTTTTAAAAATTTAGGAATCATCCTTATATTTATATTTTACCATAAATAAGGGGATCTGGTAATTTGCTTTTATTTGAAGAACGAGAAGAATAAGGTATTGACATTTAGGGATACTTTTGTATAATATAAGTAGCTTTTCGTCATAGAATCTTTAAAAAATAAATAAGGGAAGGGGGTGTTTTATAAAAAGAATCTAGTTGTTCTGTTTTTTTGTTTTTAAATTTTGAAAGGAGACGGAAGAAATGATTAAGGAATTAGAAACTCTTATTCCCCGTGATGGGTTAAGTAATGGAGGAAAAATAGATGGAAAATACCGCCAAAAATTTTTAGAACTTTTAAGGGAGAACCCCGAAATAATTTCAGAAAAAAGTTTTCTCTTCACCGATGATAACGGATGTAGAAGAGAGGGAACAGTTGAAGGGTTTAACATAGAAAATAGTTGCATCAAACTGTTTCTAAATGTGAAAAGCAAATTAGAAGAAATAAATGGAAGAAAAGAGATGGCCTTCAATTCGGTCTTGTCAAATATTATAATTGGCAATTATGGAATTGAATTCCGTAACTTTAGAGACACTTTAAGAATTGATATATAAATAAGATAAAATAAAAAAAGGACTTTCATATCCAGGAAGTCCTTTTATCTTGGCATAGGAATAAAAAACCCCTCACCTATTTTAGGAAGAGAGGTTTTTTGTTTTTTTATTCTTCTGAAATGTTTATACTTTCTTTCTTGTCGTTGTTGATAATCCAGAGACAGAATCTTATTATTAAAAAAACGATTGCTAGTAATCCAAAGCTGGTCGTTAAAGAGACAAGATTCAGATTTAATTTCGCGGCCTGATTAAAAAAATCAATAAGGTTTGCCTCTACAATTACCTTAACCGCAAAAAAATAAGTTAAAATAATTACCACCGTGCAGGTTAAAGTTTTCATCACAACTATTTTCATTTTCATTTCTTTCCTCCTTTATAATATTGTCAAAGAGTAGTTGTATAATAACATATAATATAAAAAAGTCAATTAAAATCCCCTGGAGGCAATATTGCCAGGGGATTATTCTTATAATAAATCTCTCTTATCATTTTCATAACAACACCAACCTGAAAACTCGTCACCGGCCTATTTATAAAATCAGACATTTCATAAGCAGTGCATACTCCGTCACGGTTACCTACTATTAAGTCTGCCATTATTGGGGATGTCCGATTCAAGAAATACAAAGCCTTTTCTAAATCCCTGATATTAATGCTAGCACCATCAACAAAATCTTTGTCAGATTTTATTTTAGCGGCCAGACTTTCTGTTAAAAGAAATATTTCTCTCTGTGATCTAATTTTTCCTTCTACTTTATGAAGCTCTGGTTGGCAAAGAAATATGTCTTGCCAGGTTTTTAGAGCAAGTTGCTCTCCTTGGCTTAATTCCTCCAAACCTGATAGCTCCTTTGCCATCATTTTGATATCATCAATCTTGTTAATCTGATTTAAAGCTAATACCAACAGAAAAAAAATAAAAACTAAGATTACTAATTTCGCTTTCATCGCTGATTTCTCCTTTTCCTTATAAAATTTTTAATATTTGAACTAGTGATATTATAAAACTAAACAATAATTATGTCAATAAATAGCTCGTTATTTTTTCTCCTTTGACAAAAGGAGAGAAATAATCTAATTTAGAAGATCTGCTCATTACAAATATATAAAATTAAAAAAGGAGGTATTAGCGATGAGAATACTTAAGAATGAAGCCTATTTTGAAATTGTCCAGCTAGATGAAGAGTTAAAGAATAACCTCTTACGGATTGAGCGTCTTGGCAGAATCTCTTATCAGTCCTATATAAATCCCATTACTCCTGAAACGGCCGAAAACTTTATCCGGATGATTATCAAAAAAGGACACGAGAGCGTCCTGGAACACAGCCTTTTAACAGTTATCTTTTACAATATTTCTCGGGGCACCACCCATGAGATAGTGCGCCATCGTCTTGCTGCTTTTACTCAAGAATCAACCCGTTATCTTGATTACAGTAACCTAACAAAAACACCAAACTCTGACATCACCTTTATCCCCCCTCCAAAGATTGATCTTGACAAGAAGATCAGGCTAGAAGACGGTAGACATTTATCGCTTAGAGAGATGTTTCTGGAGGAAGAAAAGTATTATCGGGCTTTAAGGAAAAGAGGCTGCTCGCGGGAAAAAGCTCGCCAGATCTTACCCATAGCTACCGTAGCCGAGATAGGAGTTTCAGCAAACTTTAGAGAATGGAGACATATATTTAAGTTAAGAACAAACGAAAAAGCAAATTGGGAAATCAGAAAAGTAATGGCTGATTTGCTAGAAGAGTTAAGAATAATCATCCCGGTAATTTTTGAAGATTTCCGAGAGGTTGGCCGAGACGAGAACAGAATACCTTTTTATGAAAAAATAGAATTAGAATAAAAGAAAAAAGCACGACTTTGGGAAAAGTCGTGCTTTTATTTTATCCAACTACTGCTCTATTATGCCTAGTTCTTTTTTAGCTATCTTCTCAGCTTCCATTGCCTCCAGGAGCTCTAGATTATACGGATCGCTTAACTTGTTAAGTAAGAATCTGGTATAATCGCCGTTGTTGTTGTGTTTTTTCAAAAAAGGAACCATTGCTTTGTCTTTGGTCAAAGCAATAAGGCAATAGATAATCTCAAGGCTCTTAGCTAATTTGGGCGAATAAAGAGAAAAGGGATATTGGTAAATTTCAAGAATGCTAGTGAACAATTTTCTCACCTGGGCATTATAAAAATTACGATCATATTCTATCAAAGAACACATTGCCAATAATGCTTTGCGGAGATAATTAGTGCCAAAGTCATTCCTTTCTAAAATTTCTTCTGAAACCCTGATTAAAAGATTAAATATCTTCTCCTGTGTCGAGTAACCAAAACTTTCTAAGAAAGGGCCAATCTGCTGCAGGACAAGAAAAAATCCTCGCAGGTCTAATATCCTTAAGAAACCTTCCATTTGATCTAAGAGCCACTTGGTGCTGAAATTTCTTTCCAATATTGCTGCCAAACATTCTTTCCTTGTTTCCAGCAAAGGACACTCTTCAAAAATTCTATAAAGATCTTCGCAATCCTCAATCGCCTTTACGGTTTTTAAAGGACTTTTCATATTAAGAACCTCCTTCCCAAAAAATATTTTGAATGACCTAGTGAAACATGCTTTTGTTACTGTCTACAATATAAAAGACAATAAGTCAATAAGAAAAAAGGACTATTACAATAATCCTGTTTTCATTGAGAGAATCTGAAGAAGAGAAAACCAGAGGAAAAAAATATTTTTAAAAGCCAGCAAATTTCCTTATCTCATCAACAACGAGGGCAGTTACTTTACCTTCGCTGTCAATACTATTAATGCCTATGATCTCACCCTTAACATTAAAAAGCGGACTGCCTGCCAAAACGTCCTTCTCAAAGATATTAGTCCGGATAAGACTATCGTCAATCATTTTAATAGCTCCTTGGTTAAAGATTTCTTTGATATCCCCTTCCTCAACAATGAGACCAGAAAGGAAAACCGGCTGGGCTGTTCTGATAGAGTCCAGACTGGCAAAACTGCGCGTAGGCAGGTTATTCTCAGCTATTTTCAAGAGAGCCAAATTCTGATCGCGGTCAACTTTGGTCACCGTGTAATCTATTTTTCTGCCTTCTAAAAAAAGATATTGGTCAGTTGTTTCTGCTGGCAGAGCTGTAGCCAGGGTGATAACTAACCCATCTGCTGTAACAAGAAAACCACAGCTATTATCCAGTTTGACTAAAATCTTCTTAGTCTTTTGATAGGATTCTTCAACCAGTTGATTTTCCTCAATAATAATTTCTTCTGTTGGATTAATAATTGCTTCTCGTTTAAGATTCTTAACTACCGACCAATCACCAAAATATTCATGGTTGGCCAGATGAGGCAGAATCAGAGCTTGGAAGATTATTCCTCCCAAAGCCCCCAATAGCAAGATCGCAATAAGATTGACTATTTTATTCATAAATTATTTATCATTTTTTCTTCTTTTTCTCTTTACCCTTAACACCTTTCCTTGTCGAGGATATTTTAAAAATCACTTCATTCTTAACAAAATCTACATAGATACTGCTCCCCTCACCAACCTCATCGGATATTATTTTGAGAGAGAGGGGATCAAGAATCATTTTTTGAATTACCCTCTTTAAGGGCCGGGCGCCCATATTGGGATCAAATCCTTTCTTAGCTAAAGCATCCTTTAGGGCTTCGCTTAATCTAACCTTAATCTTCTTTGTCCTTTCTAATCGTTCACTTACTTTGGCTAGTTCCAGGCCAACTATCTTTTTAATTTCTTTTTTGCCAAGATAATTAAAGATAATAACTTCATCTATCCTATTCAGTAATTCTGGCTTAAATTTTTCCTTCAGGGATCCCATTATTTTTTTTCTCAAGTTATCTTTCTTAGCGATCTCTTCTCGCTTCACCTCAAAACCGATTGGCTTTAGTTCAGCGATATATTCTGAGCCAATATTAGAGGTCATAACAATAATAGTGTTCTGGAAAGAGATAACACGCCCTTTGGCGTCAGTTAAACGACCATCTTCAAAGACCTGAAGGAGGATATTAAAAACGTCAGGATGAGCTTTCTCAATCTCGTCCAAGAGGATAACCGAATAGGGTCTCCGGCGTACTTTTTCTGTCACCTGACCGCTTTCTTCAAAACCCACATAGCCAGGCGGAGAACCTATAATCTTAGAAACACTGTGCTTCTCCATATATTCAGACATATCCAATCTAATCATTGCTTTCTCGTCACCAAAAAGAAATTCAGCTAAGGATCTTGCTGTTTCGGTTTTCCCCACCCCGGTCGGGCCTAAAAAGAGAAAGACACCCAAGGGCCGATCTACTTCCTGAATGCCTGCTCGACTTCTTCGAATCGCCCGGGCAACAGCAGAGATAGCTTCCTCTTGGCCAACAACCTTATTACTCAGAATATCCTCTAGTTTTTTTAATTTCTCCGCTTCTTCTTCTACTAAACGAGTGACCGGGACACCTGTCCAGCGAGAAACAATTTGGGCTATATCTTCAGCCTCTATCTCCTCCTTAAGCAGGTGCTTGTTTTTTTGGACTTTCTTTAATTTTTTCTCTACCGTGTCTAATTCTTTTTTAAGCTCAGGCACTAAGCCATATTTAATTTCGGCTACTTTCTGTAAGTCAGCCTTGCGATTAGCAATCTCCATTTCCAGATTTTTTTTATCGATTTCTTTTTTAAGGTCTTTTATTTTATCTATTAGTTCCTTCTCTGAAGACCATTTTGTCTTCAGGGCCTTATATTGCTCATTAAGATCAGCTAAACTCCTTTCCAGCACCTTTAATCTCTTGCTATTCCCTTTTTCTTTCTTAAGGGATTCTTTTTCAATTTTTGATTTATTGATTTCTTCCTGGAGACGATCTATCTCAGCCGGTTCTGATTCAATCTCCAATCTTAGGGCCGAGGCGGCTTCGTCCATCAAGTCAACTGCTTTATCAGGCAGAAAGCGATCTGAGATATAGCGGCTGCTCAGCTCAGCTGCTGAGCGGATAGCTGAATCTTTAATCTTAACACCATGATGCAGCTCATATTTCTCCTTAAGACCACGGAGGATAGCGATAGTGTCGTCAACAGTTGGCTCCTGGACATGGATCGGCTGGAACCTTCTTTCCAGAGCGGTGTCCTTTTCAATATATTTCTGATATTCCTTAAGCGTCGTTGCTCCAATGGTTTTTAATTCTCCTCGGGCTAAAGCTGGCTTCAGCAGGTTAGAAGCGTCTATCGCTCCCTCAGCTCCGCCAGCACCCACTAATGTGTGGAGCTCATCAATAAAAAGAATATAGTGTCCTTTTGCTTTTTTGATTTCCTTAAGCAGAGCCTTTACTCTATTCTCAAACTCACCTCGATATTTTGTCCCGGCTATCAAGGAACCTAAATCCAGAGCAATAATTTCTTTCTCAGCTAAACTCTCAGGCACGTCCTGGAT
>JAGYMG010000159.1 GCA_018400675.1 bacterium | reverse complement strand
CCAGTATGTTCCTTATTATCTTCAAAATCAAGATTCAGGCACAACTAGTAGGCAGCAAACTGCGGGGGAGTCGACTACTTTAAGCGAAGACGGTTCTTTTGCCAGAGACGAAGCTCAAAACGTAAAAGTTAATGCTCAACAGATAGAAGATTATTCAGGAATGTAAAGGCTGAGTTAATTAGTTTATAAGAAGAAAAGGAGGTTTAAATGTTAATTAAGATGCAAAAGGGGCAAAGTACTTTAGAGTATGCCGCTTTGTTTGCGGTAGTTGTTGGCGCGATTATCGCCGGCCAAGTTTATTTTAAACGCGGCGTACAAGGCAAACTTAAGTCATCAGCAGATCAAGTAGGAGATCAATATTCGTTTGGAGCAACCGGAACTATTACCCAAAATATGGCTTCTAACTCTAATGAAATTACCGAACAGGGGGTAACTAATACGAGTTCTCAGCAAACTCAGAATAAGGCCACAAATTTAAATATTGGAGACTATGGAAGCGAGTATTGGGGAGAATAAGAACTAAAGCAAAAGGCTAGAGGAGATGGTTCTAGTGCATAAGGCACAAAGCTTGTTGAATTATGCAATTTTATTGGTAGCTGTAAGTTTAGCTTTCTTTGGAATGACTAAATACTTTCAAAGAGGCATACAAGGGAAAGTTGCATCTTTTTCCGATGCAATGATTGCGCCACGTTCTGAGCACCTAACTTATACAGATGAAGATATGGTTTATAATGCTACATATTCCCAGAGCGCTAATAGCCAAACAACTTTGTCTGATGGGGGTGCCCAATCGAAGGTTTCGACAACTACCGTAATCAGTAACAGCCATACTGTTACCGAAGATCCAGATTATGTTCCGGGTTCGGAGGACAACCCGGATTAAGAAAAAAAGTTATGGTTCAAAAGATAAGAAAGGCACAAGCATTAACAGAGATGGCTATATTTGGAACTTTGATACTGCTCTGTCTTCATTATTTGCTAAGTTACATTCAAAGGATGGACCGGCAGCAGTATCTTCTTCAGGAATCTTTCAGGAGTGCTTTGGAAAAAGCTTCTAACCCGGCTGTAGGTTCTGTAGGTTATAATATTTTCTCAAACCGGAGGCAGGTGAGTATTAATTCTCCTTTGATTGGAGAAAGGAGCCAATTAAGCGGTTCCGGCCAAGTCTATTGGGGCGCGGTTGAGTATTATTTGCCTGAATATGACCCGGATATATATGGCGGTGACGGAGAAGTCTATGGGCCGGAGATAGTAGCAGAACTAGAATTAAAACAATACTATAGATTTAACAAAGATGAGATAGATTTAACTTCTACTTTGGAGAGAGATGAGGATGATGAAGACGAGGAAGA
>JAGYMG010000158.1 GCA_018400675.1 bacterium | reverse complement strand
TAGTTTAGTTAAAAAGGGAGGTAGGTAAAATGTTTTGTTTTCAATGTCAGGAAACAGCTAAAAACCAGGGATGCACAATTAAAGGGGTTTGTGGTAAGCCAGAGAAAACTGCTGATATTCAAGATTTATTGATTGAGGTATGCAAGGGAATTTCTGTTTATGGGAACCGACTTAAAGAAATTGATGCAGTTGATAAAAAATTTGGCCGGTTCGTTTGTCAAGCTTTGTTTGTCACAATAACAAATGTAGCTTGGGACGATCAAGCGATTATCAAAATGATTAAAGAGGGGTTTAAGCTAAAAAAAGAAATCAAAAGTATTTTTTATACTTCCTATAAAAATAAATTCGGTAAAGATTTTTTAGAAAAATTACCTGATTGTGTCAAGTGGTATCTTGAGGATGCTTCAGAAGTTATTGCGAAAGCTAAATCTGATCAGATACGAATTACGGCTGATAGTAACGAAGATATCCGGTCTTTGCGTCAATTATTGATTATTGGCTGCAAAGGTATTGCTGCTTATGCTGATCATGCAGCTGTCTTAGGAGAGCAAAAGGGAGAAATTTATGATTTTATTATGGAAGCGTTAGCTTCTACAGTAAAAGAACTTTCCGTTGATCAGATGGTAGCGTTAGTCCTTAGAGTTGGTGAAATGGCAGTTACTACTATGGCTCTTTTAGATAAGGCTCATACATTGAATTATGGCCATCCGGAATTAACAGAAGTGAATTTAGGGGTTAGGAAGAATCCGGGAATTTTAATTAGCGGCCATGATCTTAAAGATATGGAGGAATTATTAAAACAAACAGAAGGGACTGGTGTAGATGTCTACACTCACGGGGAGATGCTCCCAGCTAATTATTATCCAGCTTTTAAAAAATATAAGCATTTAGTTGGTAATTATGGTGGTTCATGGTGGCAGCAAAATAAAGAGTTTGAGTCATTTAATGGACCAATTCTGTTAACGACTAATTGTTTAATTCCGATTAAAGAAGAAAATAGTTACCTAAACCGTTTATTTACAACTGGAGTTGTTAGTTATCCGGGTGCTACTCAAATACTTGGAAGAAGCAAAGATGGGTTTAAGGATTTTTCAAAAGTAATTGAACTTACTAAAACTTGTAAGCCGCCAGAGGAGTTAGAAAGTGGAACTTTAGTAGGCGGTTTTGCTCACAATCAAGTAATTGCCTTGGCAGACAAAGTGGTTGAGGCGGTTAAGTCTGGTGCAATTAAAAGGTTTATTGTGATGGCTGGTTGCGACGGACGCCAGAAAGCAAGGAGCTATTTTACCCAAGTTGCAGAGAACTTACCGGAAGATGCTGTTATTTTAACTGCTGGTTGTGCTAAGTATCGCTATAATAAATTATCTCTTGGTGAAATT
>JAGYMG010000157.1 GCA_018400675.1 bacterium | reverse complement strand
CCTGTGCTTCACTTAGGTCGGACAGCTGATTTTTATACTATGCCTAAAAAAGGATCACTCAGAGCTAGACTGCGCCAAGCCGGCATCCGCCATTACGATAAACTCATCCACGACCAACCTAAAGAGTGGCTGATAAAAAACTTCAAGCAGGGAGCTACCAAATATCCAGTCAACGTTGCCCTCCTGATGCGTAACATCGTCTGGCAAACCAGAGAGCGAATCCAAGCCGGGGAGAAACCACCCTTAAAAGAACTCCTGCGCACCTTCTGGTATATGTATATCAAACCCACCCTGTCTCGTGCCGGCGCTTTGGCCGATGACACTGATCAATACGCTCATCTTAGCGCCTACATCAGCGATATGGTGAAAAAAATAGAAGTAATGCGGTACAAAGATATCGGTTTCCGCGATAATAAAAAAGCTTACAGAAAAGTAGGGGCCAACGCCAACATAATTCTTTTCTCAGAAAAGTTAGGCCATCAGGATTTTTTATCAGATATCGCAGATAAATACAATGTTTCCATTCTGGCTCTGGGCGGCCAGCCGTCAGTGCTAACCTCAGAGTATTTTGTTGACACAGTAAGAAAAGCAGGAGTCAATTTACAAAGATCTTTTTATCTATTCAGCATCGTTGACTACGACACCAGCGGCTGGATTATTAGAGATGCTTTTATGAACAATCTTAAATTTTATGGGATAGCTAACACTCGGATAGTTGATTTAATCCATCCAGACATGCTTATGCCCGAGGAAATTAAGTTAGCTAAATATCGAATTAAAGAGTTAGAAGAAATGCGGGTTAAAAACAAAAACTGGTTAAAAGAAATCCACAAAAGAAACTACCAAAACCAAAGATATCTTGAAGAAACTAAACGCGGTAAAAAAGTCTTTTATGGCTTAGAAGCAGAATCTATATCCGGCAAACGCTTAGAAACAAAGTTAAAAAAAGTTATGGTTCCCTTAATCGGCAAAAGCGAAGACTTACTAAAAACATTTGAACTAAAGGAATTAGATAAAGCCATCAAGGAGCTTATTATTCATAAAGTAACTTAGGGGGTACTATGCCTAAAAATAAACCAGCTGAATTTATCAGATTCAATACGATTAAAGAGTATGTCAACGATATCTTAAAAATGAGATCCTCAGACAGCGCAGTAGAGCAGTTTATTAAAGAGTTCGACTTAAAAGTAAAGGAAGCTCTCATCGATGCCGGCAACATAGCCAAAGAGGATAAACGCAAGACAGTTATGGATCAAGACATCACCCCAACCATAGAAAAACATCTTGGCAAGAAACATCTAACCTGGCAGGAGACAGCAGAAGAAATTATAAAACAAAATCCAACTGACCTTGGCAAGATATCAAAGACCATTAATGGTTATATTGAAAGAAACCAGAAAAG
>JAGYMG010000156.1 GCA_018400675.1 bacterium | reverse complement strand
TCAGAATCTTACCTGGCAGGGTGATATAGATGATGATTGGACCAAACCCGGTAACTGGGACAAAGGAAGGGTACCGGCAACTACCGATGCGGTATTTATTCCAACTGGCCTTACTAACTATCCCACCTTACCGGCTAACACTACCTTATCCAGTCTTACTATAGATGGTGGAACTATCAACGGCCAGCTAAGTTTAGGCGGATATAACCTAACCGTTGACTACCTAACCTGCCCAGGAACTCTAACTGCAACTGGAGCCGAACAGATCACAGTAACTAAAAAACTTGATCTAACCGGAGCTACCTTTAACCAGGCTTCATCTACGGTAGTTTTGTCCGGCTCAGATACCGCTACTGTTAAAGGCGATGGAACCTTTTATAATTTAAAATCTATAACAGCCGGTAAACAGATAAACTTTGCCGCCGGTTCAATTCAGACTGTAACCAATAACTTTACTTTAACCGGCGCAGAGGGAAATTTGATCAAGCTAAGAAGTGCTGTCGCAGGAACTCAATGGAGCATCAATGCTCCCACAGGTAATTGTGATATAAGTTATGTTGATATAAAGGATTCTGACGCAACCCCTAGTGACTATATTTCTGCTGAAAATTCTTTAAACTCGGGTAATAACCTCGGCTGGTTGTTTAATCCTGGAGATGGGATATTTTGGACCAATGCTGCAGGAGACGGCTTTTGGTCAACAGCTGGCAACTGGGTAGGAGGAGTTGCTCCCGGCCCAGGAGATAAGGCTGTCTTTAGTAGTATCTCTAACGATAACTGTGCAGTAAATTCAGCAGTGAGTATAGCAGCTTTTACTGAAAGGGATAGCTATCAAGGCACAATAAACTTATTAAGTGATTTTACTGTATCGGGTAATTTTAACCTAGAAGGGGGGACCTTTAATGCCGGCGGAAATACTATTACTGTGGGAGGAAACTGGACAAAATTAGCCGGTAATAGTTTTTCTAAAGGTACTTCAACTGTTACCTTAGACGGCAGTTCCCAGCTATTAACCGGGTCTACTAGCTTTTATAATTTAACTAAATCCGTAACAGCTGCTGATACTTTAACTTTTGATAAGGATTCTGAATTTACAGTAGGAAAAGACTTGAATTTAACCGGAGCTGAAGGCCAGCTCTTATCTTTAAGAAGCAGTTTGACCGGAGATCAATATAAGTTAACCTTAACTGATGGAGCTTTGCAAAATATAGACTATCTTGATGTAAAAGATTGTGATGCCTCATCCGGCCTGGAACTTTATGCTCCCGGTTCAACTGATGCCGGAAATAATACAAATATTTTATTTCCAGATAAAGAACCTCCAATTGGTTATATTGCTTATTGGGAGTTTGAAGGTAATGCCGATGATTCATCTGGTTATGGGAATAATGGTACAGAAGTAGGAGGCCCTGATTATGTAGG
>JAGYMG010000155.1 GCA_018400675.1 bacterium | reverse complement strand
AGTATCAAAGCAGAGCAATGAATAAGAACTTTTATTATATGCAGAAAAGAATGAAAAGAGAGATAGTAAAAAGAATAAATAGGGGGATTGCATTACTGGCAATCTTTTTGTTTGGGGTCGGGGCATCCGCCTATGGCCTTCCCGAGATAGACAATGTAGGCCAGGGAGATATCCAGATAAGCCAGCCGGATGAAAACACCCTAAACATCATTGCTTCAGACAATAGTATAATCAACTACATCTCTTTTGATATCGGCTCAGGAGAGAGTGTTAACCTGACTCTGCCTTCGGCCAAATCCCAGATTCTTAACCGGGTAACCGGAGAAGGCGCAAGCCAGCTGATGGGGTTGTTAAGCTGTAACGGGTTGTTTATTTTAACCAACCCTGCCGGCATCCGCCTGGGAGAGGGGGCAACCATAGATGTTAACCGGTTAATTCTTTCTACCCGTGACATCGCAAACCAAGACTTTATCGACAAGGAGTATCTTTTTGAAAAAGCCTCCGGCCAAGCCCAGGATAAACTCCTGCTTAACCAGGGCCAGATAAATATCGAAGAAGGCGGCTTTGGAGTCTTAATTGCCGGCGGAATAGAAAACGAAGGAAAAATTGTTGCTTCAGCCGGCCAGGTAGCCTTAGCCTCAGGCAATGTAGTTAGGCTAGGCATATCATCCGACGGCCTTGTCTCTGTAGACATCGAAGAAAAAACAGCCCAAACCATCTATGACTACCAAGGGAACCCTATAACCAGCCAGATTCAAAATACAGGCAGCATAGACGCCCCGGCCAGTAGAGTAATTCTAAAGGCAGATAGCTTGCCGGGTATTTTTGAAAAAGCCATAAACTTAGAAGGCTACATCAGGGCAGAAGAAGCCCAGGGAAAGGAAGGAGAGATCAGCCTGATGGCTTCCCAGGACATAGCAGTTGGCGGCTCTCTTGAGGCAACCAATATCTACATCGGCCAGGCAGGGGTTTTAGTTCCGGAGGATGTATCAATAACCCAGAGCCTCCAGGCAGAAAAGGAAGTAGAGGTGTTGGCAAACGGAGATATACAAGTAGCCGCAGATATCTCCTCCCAGTCGGGAGATATTGTCCTGTTTGCCGACTATGATAATGATAAGTCAGGCCGGTTTAGCCAGGCTGCCGCAACTACTATCGAGACAGCAGCCGAAGGCTCTATCTATATTGATTCATCCGGCACCATGGAGTTGGCAGGCACAATAGCTACCGCTTCCGGCTCAATAAAGATTGGCACAAAAAGAATGCCTCAAGCCATAGAAGGAAAACCTAACTATATCCACAGACAAGGCAATATCCAGATAACCTCAAAGCAGAGCTATGAAAACAAAAAAATACTTGAGACCAGCCGCGGCAAATTACCTAAATTGACTTTTTCTGGTACTGCATCACGGAATAGTGAAGGAACGATAGATA
>JAGYMG010000154.1 GCA_018400675.1 bacterium | reverse complement strand
AGGAATGGGGACATTCCCGGAGTTGATATTTTTTTCGAGGTCATAAGCAAAGCTAAAAAAAACAAAAGAAAAGACAAATATAACAAAAAAACCTAACTTTAAAAATCTAAAAAACATTTTAATCCTCCTTTAACCTTAAACCTTAAACCTTTAACCTTTATCCTTTATCCTTTTAATTTGCTTCGATGAGCCTGGGGACATGGCCGACTCCGGTTATCCCGTGGCCGTCTAAAGCCCCTCCGGAAAAACTGGCGCTGGCTCCCGAAGGGCTGACATCGTAACTGGTTTCCCAAAGGGTTAAGTCGGCGCCTTCATGCCACTGCTCTGAAGATACCGACAACTCTCTGCTATGCTCTACATCGGCTATAGTAGTTATTATTTTATCGCCTACATCGCCGCTGCTATTCCAAAAAGTGCCGTTTTCCTGGATTCCGTTTTCAATCTTATCAAAAACCAGAAAAAACGCGGCCGCGGCCGCACCCGTGGCCATAGTATAAGCAACTACCGGCCAGGTAGCTGCAGCTTGCACCGCACAATAACAAGGAATTACACAACCGGCTGGATAAGTATAGCAAATCCATTGTGGGCACGGTGAATAGCTAGAAGCTGTGGTCTTTAAACCTTTATATTGATTGATAAGATATGCGATCGCAACTGCCGTAGCTCCGTATAATATATAATAAACTAAAAAATAGTCGTCAATTATCGTATCTAAGTCTTTTTTAGTCTTATAGAGCTGATAATTAACTACCTCATCTAAGCTAATTGACATAGTTACATCATGCTGCCTGTTTTGGCCGTCTTTCCAGGAATAAGTAGCTGAAGAACCGGATAACCCTTCGATAAAACTCTGATAATCATCCTGCTGGCTTTCAGTCAGCATGGCAGATACCCCACTGTTGGCAAACCCTAAAGCAAGAGCCGACTCCCGGGCCGACTCCACGCCATCATCGACCATCTCCCTGATTGAATTAGACTCTTCATCATCATTATAATACAACATCTGCTGCTGCTCATGCAGCGCTTCTATATAACCTTTTACATTCTCCATTATTCCAAACTGAACAGTTAATTCATACTCGGCCATCAACAAAAAAGCAATCCCCATAGCCATCGAAGCCAAATACATCCCGTGGCCGGCGGTAAGTAAAGGACAGGCTAAACTTGCCCCCAAAGAAGCGATTGCGGCTGCCGCAGCCAACCAGGCAATCATTCTGGTTGTTGCGTCCCGAGCTTCATCAAGGAGCCTTTCGATAACATCTTTTAAATCAAGATAAAGAATATACATATAGCTTGCGTAAGCGCCTAATGCGTTAAAGGTCGAAGCCATCGCCGAAGCGGCAGCTAAAGCCCCGGCATCAGCCGAATTTGAGGTATGCGTTTTAATCTTAGCAACCTTTCCGATATTTACCGTTACCATAATTCCGATTATCAAGATAGTAAGGA
>JAGYMG010000153.1 GCA_018400675.1 bacterium | reverse complement strand
ATACAGCTTTTGGGGCAGCTGAGAAGAGTTTCGACCGGATGTTTGGGGTAAATAAGGGAGATCCTATTTTTGGCTGGAATATAGCTGGCAATAAGGTTTCATTTCGCCAGCAAACACAAGAAGGTTATGCACCGTTTTATTTTAGCCAGTTTTTTAGTAGAAGAAATATTCTTCAGTGGGCGGAAGCATCTAAGAAAGGTTTATGGATGGGGCCGGTAATTAAGATATTTATGGGTGTTCCCAAAGATGCTTATTATACTCAATCTTTAAGAGATAGTTACAGGTTGTCAGTAGGTCAAGCGCCGGGTGTAATTACCAAAATAGAGGCGGCTGCATCTTGGGCAGGAAAAGTTTTATGGGCAAAAGCTAAAGGACAAGCAGCGATTGATGGAGGAGTAAGAGCAGTTTTAAGCAGAGGTCCTATAGGTAGCCTTGTGGCCAAAAGTAAGCTGTTGACAGAATTGGAGTCATTAACTTATATAGCCGGATATGTAACTGGTATTGAACGCGGCCTAAAGAGTGTTAATAGGTTAGGCCTTTATTTAGATATAAAGAGTGGTGTTTTGGATATAAATAGAACTAATCAGCCGGAAGGATTTCAGACTGCTTTAGCAAGGTACGACAGTGTAGCTTTTTCAGAACAAGAACGAGGGGCTTTAGGCTGGATTATATTGTTTGGCAAAAATAAATATCAAGCTGCTAAAGGCGAAGCTCAAAGGGTTGCTTTAGCTGGAGTTTTAGATATACCGGTCAGTAGCTTAAAGAATCAAACCGGTGTGCGAAAGACGATAATCCAGTTAAGTCAAAGCGTTTCAAAAAATCCGACAGCTGAGTATTTAGGTAAACTATTGCAAGCATCTGATCTGTATCGGGATGTTTATTTTCGCACAACCTCATTGAGTAGCCAGGATAAAGCGCAGCTAAATAACATAAACAAACAGCTTGGGAAAAATAACAGGTATCAAGGTAAAATCAATACTGCCGGGGATGCTAGAGATTTTATGGCTCATTTAAAAGGGTTGAGGCATGTTAGTAGAGAAGCTGTTAGAGCTCTTGAGCAAGCTAGGCCGTTTGTCCAAAAAGCAGTTGGCCAAGCTGCCCGTAGTAATAATTTTTCTGATATTAGCTCGTTAATTAAAGGAGCGATTTCTAAGGCAGTAATTGGACAGCTGAGAGATATGTATGTTGCAGAATTAAACAGGCCAGCACCCAAAGGAAATTCTGTAGAAGCAGCAAGGAGAATGGTTAATGATTTATCAGCCCAGAAGGGTATAGAGACTATTATTCCTCAGCTTAACACTATTAACAGCCAACTCGGAAATAATAGGTATCAGGGAAAAATTGAAACTGCTTCTGATGCGAGAAAATTTATAAGTTATCTTAAAGGAATGCAGCATACCAGGGAAGGCTATAGAGCTTATCAACAGTCGAGGCCGCTTGTTACAGAGTTATA
>JAGYMG010000152.1 GCA_018400675.1 bacterium | reverse complement strand
AATAAACGCCGGTATAATTACAAAAGAAGAAGCAGCCTCACCTGCTTTTAGAATGTGGAACCTAAACCTTTGGGAAGTAGCCAGAAAGATAAACCAGAAAGATCCAACTTACACTATCCCTGAACAGGCAAAAGATATAAAACTAGGCGTCCGTCATATAGTAGCTTATCTAGAAGGTTTTGAAAGACTCCTAGCCGAAGCCGGAAAATCTGAAGCTGAAATTAAGCAAGCTAAAAAGAACCTAAAATTCGTAATTACTCTAAACAACCAGATCTTAGAAGACGTCCAAGAAGACCTAAAGGACAATGACTTCTTCGGACTTGATCCGGCCAATGTAATATTTATCTTAAATGATCTTGACCAGGGCTTTACAATCAAAGACGGCCAATTTATAAAATCAGATAACCCGGACCACCAGACCAACTACAACCACGGCTTCAACATCATCAAAGGAAATATCCCCGGCTTCAGCTATACCTATAATCAGCAGACTAAAAAATTTGAAACCTTAAAAAACCAGGTAGGCTTTAGCTACCTAAGAGACAGAGGAGCTCGCTCGGCTGTAATCCACAGAATTAACGACCTAATCTTACTTAACCCTGAGACTGCTATCGATATAGATATGTTAAAACTTTGGCAGAAAGCAAAACAAGAAGGCGCAAACTGCCTCAATGAAGTATTAAATAATCCTAAAGGACAAAAAGGCGGCCTTGCTTTTACTACCGAAAGCATCAGGCCATATGGATTCCTAATTGAAGGGCTGGGAGCAAAATCAGATATCGTCGAAAGCAAGATGGAAGAAATGAACCAGCTGGCAGCATCTGACCCTGAAAGCGGCCTGGCCGGCATTCCTTATAACCGTCTTTATACCACCTTTGATATCAGAGCTCTCCAGGAATCTCTAGACGCAAACGGCGGCCTGCTTCCTGTATCGGTAAAATATAAAAATGGTGCTCTAGCTCCGGAGATACCAAGCGGGGACCTAACCCAGCTGGAAGGAATGAAAACCAGAATGTACCTGAGAAGACATGATACCTTAATCGATAAAGAAGTATTGCCGGAAGACGACAACTACAAAAAAGGCTCAGGGACCGGTGCCCTAATCCATGACTTCAAAAAAGTAAGTGATTTAGCTGCAGCTATAGAAGTACTTACTTATGTAGATAGGTTGCTGCAGGCAGAAGTAAAAGCAGCCAGGAAAGAACAGGCTGAGCAAAAAGCTCCTAAAAAGCAGGCTCCGCCAAAACAGAAAAAACAAAAAGCTAAAACTACCTCTCAAAAAGCAAAACCATCTGCATCTTCAGAATCTGTTAGCCAAGACATCCCCTACGAACAACTCCTGGCTGAATTTGCCGGAAGCTACTTACCTGTATTAGAGGAGCTAATGGCTGACCCTCAAAGAGCCGACGAACTAGAAAACTTAATCAACCACCTAAACGCAAGACGCGCCCTAGGTAAGCTTGACCAATT
>JAGYMG010000151.1 GCA_018400675.1 bacterium | reverse complement strand
GGATAAACACAGATGAAAGACAGATTAACACAGATTCGTTTGGGGAAAGGGGAGTTTTTTAATCCTCCTTATTATATATATAGGTGCAATAAGTAATGAAAACTGAACAAATTAAAAATAAAGATTTCGGCGAATCAGGGGTTTTTAACGAGACCCAAAAGGAGCGTTTTAAGCCCTGGATGAAGGTGATAGCCTGTGTAGTTATTTTTTGTTTTCTTTATCAGGATATTGTTAGAGCAGCATCACCTGCGCCGGTTTTTAATTACGGAGCTCCTTACCAGCGTCCGGCTGTGTTGAAAATCGGCACCCAGCAGTTCAACCAACTTCCTATTCCTGAGTTGATTAGGTCAACTCTTCTTCAGGCAAGTTCACAAGAAAAGCCTACCCAGGTTCAATTCCCTTCCGGCAAGGTTTTAGAGATTCAAGACCCGTCGGTTCTAACTCCCGCTAAGATTAACCATCTTTATAGCCTTCTTCAGAAAAAGCCCTGTGGGACCCAATCCCTTCATGATTACCTGCATTTATCAGGCGGGCTGCAGAGTAAAAGTTATGTATCCAGTATTCTTTTTTCGATTGATTTAGGAGAAAATCCTGAAAATTTTGAATCCGGCCTGGAGACAAAACCAGAGGATTTAAAAAATTCTCTTTATGCGATAGAAAAAGCTTCAGGCCTTCTGGATGAGCCCTTAAAAGCGGTTAAGTTAAAACCCTATTTTTTTGGAAGTAAATTAGCTAAAATCACTCCCTTTATAGCCCACTTTAAATATGGCCACTATGTTCTGGTTAAAGAAGTAGATGGTAAAAAAGTGCATGTAGTAAGTAATGGAGAAGATTTGGTTTACAACCAAAAAGCCTTCCAAGATAAATTTTCCGGTTATGCCGCTGTTTCTTTATCCCGCCTGCCATCGGATTATCTTAAATTATCCAACCAGGAAGCAAAAAGGATAAAAGGAGCTGAGGCTCATTGGAGCCAAGCCTCCGGAATGTTTAGTGATAATGCGGCGACTGTTAATGATATCACTTCAGATATAAAATCATCTGACTTAAACAGTTTAGCGGTAAGCGTAGGCAGCGCAGTTGTGTTTGGCGGAATAAGCCAATGGGGTGCTGGCATAGGAGAGGGCGCGTTTGGTTTCGAATTAGGAAATTTTGGCTGGTCTATCCCTGATCTTGGCAATATAACTGGGTCTATTGGTACTTCTATGGCTTTGGGGTCAGTGATGGGCGCTGTAGACGGAATTGGCGATATCAAAGGTTGGGATACTCAAACTATTCGGACAGTAGGAAGCGTAGTTGGAGGAGCTAGTTTTGGCGGTTTAGGTATGGCTTCTTATGGCGCTATCAATGGGGGCCTTAAGGGGTTGCTTATTGGAGCTTTATCTAATACAGCCAGTGTTTTAGCTTATGATGCAATTATGGAAAAATTGGATGATGAATGGGGCCAGGCATTGGGCTCTTTAGGCGCAGGTATTG
>JAGYMG010000150.1 GCA_018400675.1 bacterium | reverse complement strand
AGACTACAGCACGTATAAAAGGACAGGGAGAAGTTTCTGTAGTATTACCTAACCTTGTATTTGAAGCTTTAGAAAAAATTGATAGTTTGAAAAGAAGCAGACAAAGTATTAGTTTTTCAGATATAAAGGCATTAACAACAGAGTTTGAATTATCTGAGTCTCAAGCTCAAAAGATAGTTTTGGGATTAGGCTGGGATGATAAAGCAAAAACTTCTTACCAGCAGTTAAAAGGTTTGGAAGAAGAGGTAGATTTACGTTTAACTAGTGTAAGAGATTTATCGCACAATCAATTTATCCTTTCGTTTCCAAATATCCCGAATACAGAAGAATTGCTGGATTTTGAGTCTCTTGAGAAAATAAAAACAATGGGGCAAAAAAAAGATATTGATCAGTACGTAAAAGAAGTAAATAGCCGGCGAACAGCTGAAAACTTATTGACAACTAAACAAGAGCAAATAAGTAAAGACAAGGATGAAGTTTTGGCAGTATCAGAATTAGATGAGGCTAAGAGGCGGGAATTAGAAGATTGGTATTCTGCTGAGGAAAAATATGTAGGTAGTCTTAAAGCCCAGCTGGCTACAGGACAAGTAACACCTAAGTCAATAGAAGAAGTGTTGAAGCCTGAAAATTGGGAACCGGCGGTTAGAAGATTGGTGGATAAAATTTATTTAGATAAGCAATCTAAGACTGTTACTATTGGAGACGAAGATAATCCAGTCGTTTTAAGAACTCAAGATGATCAGCCGGTTGGTGAGTTAAAAGTCGATAGAAGATTTATAGATAAGGAAAACAACGGTCAAGAGTGGAAAGTAGTTTCTGTTGATCAAGAAACCGGCCAGGCTAGATTTAAGCCGGTTGAGGTAGCCGAGAAAAAAGAAGAAAAAGAAAAAGCTGTAAGCAGCGAAGGCAAACAAGTTGCGAATGTTAAAATCGATGGTAGGCAAATTTCAATTGAAACAGACAATCCAGACCAGGCGAAAGAGGTTAAGGCGGTTATAGACGCAATAAAACCGGTGTCTGCTAATGGATACGAGCGCGTTAAACTTGATTCAAGCCTTGACGGCCAAGCTTTGTATAGGGTTGAAGATAGCGGCAAGACTCTTGTAGTTAATCCGGAAAACTCTGAGTTGTTGGAGGCGGCTTTAGCTGATGCCTTCAACGGCCGTGAGAGCCGCTATGACCGTCTTATGGATGTTGCTGCGCATTTGGTGTTGGCGAGTCTTGACGGTGCATTTAGCGGAAAATCGGCAGATATTGTTAAAAATCTAAAAGAGCTATCGGAACAGTTACCGTTACGAGCCGGCGAAAAACCATTACGCGAAAAGCAGATAAAAGGATTGGCCCGCGAAATTGAGCAGGCCCGTCAAAAAGCAAAAGCGCAACTCGATCAAGATAAAAGCGGTGCCGGACAGCTTGGCCCGGCTAATGACGCTACAGTTCAGCAAGTACGTGCTAATATCGCTGAGGCCAAAGAGCTTCAGAGCTGATAACTGTGGCTAG
>JAGYMG010000015.1 GCA_018400675.1 bacterium | reverse complement strand
AATCGGCATCCTGATCATTACCTGAAACGCTGTAGCTTAACTTCACTTGTGCCAAGCTACCTTGAGTATTCCATTTTATATCTGTAGGTATGCTTACATATAAAGCATCCTGAGCAGCAGGTTGACTAATTATTATCTTCGGCACAATCTGAAAACCAGCATCGGAATCATCATAGATACTTAAATTACTAGCATCATAAATTCTTATTTTAGCATTTTCAGATACATCGTCAGCTATATTCTCCCAAACAAATTCTCCATCGTTTGCAGTTTCTTCAACTATTAAATGAGAATCTTCTTCAAAGTCGCCGGTAGGAGAATAATCTATCCTTACAGTATCTCCAATAGAGCTTTCTCCAAAAGAATCCCATTTGATAGTATAATTTTCTCCTACTTCTAACTGTTCTCCCCCGTTAGGCTCAACTACATCAATGCGCGGAGAAGTAACTTCAAAAACTTCAGAAACAGCTGATACATCGTGATTTCCTTTGCTCTCGCTAGCCCAAGCCATATCTTTAATTCTTATTTTCATAGAATCAGTATCCGGAGTACTTTCATAAATAGTCCAGTCAAAGGTACCATCATTTAGCTCACCGCTTCCAATTAAAGTTGAGGTTGCAAAATCATCGGTAGAATACTCAATTGTCAGATTATCGTAAACTTTACCAACAGTCTCCCAAACAATTTCTTCCTTGTCCTCCTTAGCCCAAATATCACCGTCTTGAGGGGAGCTAATTATAATGGTCGGCAAAACTATACTAAAAGGAGCATTCGACTGATCAAAGACTAAACTATCTTTCATTGAAGTAACCTTTATAAGACAATCATCCGACGGAGTTTCAGGAATTTTCCAAGTATAGCTATTTGCTTCTTCCAAATCTTCTACGATAAGGTTCCAACTTTCTCCTCCGTCATCAGTATACTCTAATTTCACTGCATCGGTAATCCCGGTAGCATCCCATTTAATCTCATATTCTTGGCCAACAATCCATTCCTGGCCACCGTTAGGCTGCCGTACCTTAAAGGAAGGAACTATCGCAAACAAATTATCTGAGATATCTGTAATTTGAGGATCATCAGCATCCTCTATCTTTACCAAACAATTTCGGGAAAATTCATCAGGAATAATCCACTCATATTTTTTATAACTAGCAGAGTAAGGTGAAGAATTTATCTGAATCCAATCAGGGTTATCTTCATCTCCGTTTGTACAGTAGTATATATTCACCTGTTCTACATCTCCGACAAGGTCCCAACGAATCTCATGGCCTTCGCCAACACTCCAACTTACCTCGGTATTAGGCTGAGTTAAGGTTACGCTTCCTTTTTTAATCTTAAAATCAGCTGAATCAGCATAAGCCAATCCAGTTGCATCCGGGCTCTTTTTTATTCTAATCCTTGCTTGATCAGTTGAAACTTCGGGAATCTGCCAAGTTTCAGAATAGTCATTAGTTGTCCGGTAGGCGCCTCCATTCATCTCAGCCCAGCTGCCGCCTCCATCAACTGAGTATTCTATAGTTACATCATCTATATTTAGGCCGGATAAGTTCTCTTCCCAGGTAATTTCATGAGTGCTTCCCCCTAAAATTACTTCCGCTTCGGCCGGAGAAGTAACGGTAAAAGGCGCCTTAATTTCTAACTTTTCAGTTTCACCAAAAACAGCCGGTTTGGAACTATCGGCTACTTTTACTAAAACATTATCGGATAAGTTATGTTCTATCAACCAAGGCCCATCATCATCGGCACCATCATAGGCTCCATCATTGGCAATTGACTCAGCTAAAATAGTCCAGCTCTGGCCTTCATCCAATGAATAGAAAAGATCTACATTATCAACAGTTCCTTCGGTAATCCAAGAGATTTGATAAGAGTAACCAGTAGACAAAGTTGTCTTCGTTTCACCGTCTGCACTTACCCGGACATTGCTAATACTACCTTCACTTATCCGGAAGTTGTAGTCAGAAATATCATAAACTAAATCTTGGTAGCGGCTATCGGTAAGCTTAACATAACAGTCGTCAGCTAAGTCTTGATAGTCATCGCCCGGCTGCCAGCTGTAGTAGTCATTGGTAGAAGTTTCACCGATATAGTCCCAGGTGGTTTTACCGTCTCGGGATACATATACTTTAACATTGCTGACTGTTCCCACTGTATCCCAAGAGATATTCCTTTGAATATTAAGCGGCCAGCCAATACCTTCCTGATCAGGATAAGTAACTTTTATCTCTCCCATTATCTTAAAGGTATCTGAAATATCATAAAGATTAGTAGTTTCTTCTCCGGCAACAACAGCTACTACTTTAACCTTACAACTGCTGGATATATCATCGGGGACAATCCAAGAATAGGTAGTAATTCCGTCTGGGGTGTTATCTAAGGTGCTAGAATCTACCTTATTCCAGACCGGAGAAACTTCATCAGCATCGGTAGTATAGTATAAATTTACCTTTTCGATATCACTGACTGTCTCCCACTCAATATCAAAAACTTCTCCTACTTTCAAAATATCATCTGAAGCAGGTTGGGTAATATCAAATTCACCGCCAATAATCCAGCCGCTGTTTCCTCCGGAGTTAATAGAATCTACTGCCACTATAGATTTCTGGCTGGTAGAGTCTTTGATATTAGCATAAGATACCTCAACTTCGTTTGGATTTAAGAACCAAGTTTCTCCTCCAGTTTGACTGAAAAGCTTAATAAGATCACTTCCTTCTCCGCCGATAATCTTAAACATATTACTAACAGTCTGGGCTTTTCCGGGTTCAAACTGTATTTCTTTGCCTTTACTGGTAGACTCTAGGTCATAAAAGTTGAAACTGCCGGAGATTCTTGAAGTTCCAGTCCCGGAGATAACCACTTTTTTATTATTGTGAGCAAATTCACCGGCAGTTAAGGATAGATCTCCCTTAACTGTTAACTTATCACTTAGAACCCATTTGGTATCACTGTCATTAAAATCGAGATTGTTAAAGATCTGTCCGTTTGAAGTTATCGATTTAGTTCCTGATGAACCGCCAAGAGTAACAGTAGAATCATCCGAAGATAAAGTAATTCTATCTAAATCAATTGAACCGGAAATATTAGTTTGAGAAGTTCCAAGCTTCAAGTTTAAAAGTCCCGAAGTATCTCCTACATAAGCTTTAGCCACAGAACCTATCAAATGATTACCTCTGCCTAAATCTAGATAAGCCGGATAATCGCTCTCACTCGGACTGCCTAACTCAAGGCCTCCACAGGTAAGGCCATAACCTCTAAGGTCACTAGCGGCTAGAGCTGAAGGGGTTGTATAGAAAGTCGCGGTATTGTTGCCAAAATTCCAATTGCCGGTTGCCTCGAGGGTGCTATCGGCCCGCCAGTGAACCCTTCTTGAAACCAAATCATCAGGTAAATGAAAAGCTTTCTGGTATTTATGATTGTAGGTATAAATATCTCTTAAGGCCTCAGCCACAGTAAAAGGAGCCGGAGAAATTAAAGAATCAACCTCGCCATAAAGAGAAAGGCTGTTTGCTCCGCCTTCTAAAGTGCCTTCACCAAAAACTACTTTATCAGAAGAAACATCTTCAGAGAAAGTAGTAACAATATCTGTACCGCAGATATTAAGAGTTGCTATCCGGCTGTCTTCATTAGGAGCGGCTACTTCTCCGGAGGCAATTTGAGTCCAGGTACCGGTCGAACTAAGCAAACCGGGACTATCAACAACCCAAAGATTTTTAAACTTTACCGCCCTGCCATTATCTATAAAGTTACCGTTGGTTATTGTAATTTTTTCACCGACCCTTAAATCTTTCTGGAGGGTCCATTCGCCTCCTTGGCCATCAAAGTTAAGTTTATAGAACTTATTTTTATCCGGTTTATCTGAACTGTATTCTGGAATATCCAATAGTTGCCCGGCTGAGCTAGAAGTCATGGTTAGAGTAGAATAACCGGGGCTAAACTGAGAACTTACCTGAAAACTCCCGCTGCAGTTAACCGCTTTGGTACCAGCTATCTCAGAGTTAACTGCGACAAAATCACCACTGATATTAAAAGGGCCCTCCCCGGAAAAATTAACTTGATTAAATTCAGCTCCGGCAGTGGTTATATCCTGAGCCAAACTGCCAACAAAATTAACAACAGAATCACCTTCATCCAGATTAATACCAGTTAAATCCAGATCTTTTTCTAAATTAACTTTACTATTATAGAGGTATAAGTTGAGGCTTCCGGTTGCTTCTGTAGGATAAGCTTTAGAGATAGATTTTATAGAGTGGGTTCCGCTGCCTAAATTAAGATAACAGTTATTATCTGGCTGATCAGCTTTTCCTAATTTTAATTCTCCCGCAGTTAAATTATTTTCTGAAATATTTATGACATTACTTTGTCCGCTATCAGCATAAAAATTAACATTATTGTCACCAAAATCCCAATCTCCACCTGCGGTAACGTCTCCAGTTGGGCTATACCATTCTATAGCTTCTACTGTCAAGCTATCGGGTAGATGGAAAACACCCTGGGAAGAAAGATTTTGAGTCTTAATTGAAGTTAACCTGCTGTCTACAGTAAATTCATCCGGACTAGTCAAAACATCAGATTCACCGGATAGATGAATTGTTTTAGAGCTACCTTCTAAACTACCCGGCCCAAACTCAATAAAATTAGCATAGATATCACTGGCAAAAGTAGTAGTTTTACCTAGAGCTGTTACTGAAAGCGAGTTAAACAGATTAGCACTATTTGGCGAACTAATAAATCCTGTCTCAGTTTGATTCCAAGTTCCGGTTGAGATAATTCTATTTTCTGCATCAGCAACTTCTAGGTCTTTAAAATTAATAGTCTGGCCGCCGTCGTCTAAGGTGCCGTCATCTAAAGTTATAGCAGTAGTTGAGGTAATAGCACTGCCTGAATCAAGAGTAATGGTGCCGGTGTAGCCTGGATCTACGACAAACTCTTTTACCTGAACTGCTTCATCTACCAAACAATCCTTAGTAGAGGTAGTATCAAAAACTACACCATCCTCTGAGGTAGGTTTGGTATCATCTTCCCAGTTAGCTGCCTCTGACCATTTATTAGTCTGGCCGCCGCCGTCCCAGGCAACTACCGGAGAAAAAGTCCAGTTGGTATTATTACCTAAATCCTCGGAACGAGTGGCCTCAATATTAGTTACAGCATTAGAGTCACTAACCTTGGCTAACTCAACTACAGCACTGGCAGCATCAATATACCATTGTTGGCCTTCTGAACCACCGAGGCGCTCAAGGTTAAGACGGCTTCCGCTTTCACCAATTAAGGTGAGGGTATTCTCTACAGTTTGAGTTGAATCCGGCTCAAACCTAATAGTCTTTCCACCGGTTTCACAAGCTAGGTCATAAAAAGTAAATGAACCTTGAATGTCAACTATATCTTGACCGGTTAAGGTTACTTTTTTATTATTGTGGTCAAATGTCCCTTCTTCTAAGGCTAGACCGCCGCGGGCTGTCAAATCATCTTGCAAGGCCCAGGTTGAATCTAGGTCGTTAAAGCTTAAACTATAAACAGGATTTCCGGCAGTAGTAATGGTCTTATCGCCTGAACCACCGGAGAAAACAAGAGTAGAGCTGCCGCAGTTAAAATCAAAATGAGTTAAGTCAAGGCTGCCGGAGTAGTCATTTATAACAGATGAACCTAAATCAAGAGTCAATGCTCCCGAAGTAGGAGTTCCCGAATAGGCCTTATCAATAGATGAAAACGAATGAGTTCCACTGCCGAGGTCAACTTTTCCGGTATAATCAGCCCCACTATAACCCAGATTAATATCTCCTGCGGTTAAGTTGTATTCGACAAGATCAACCTTACCTTCGGCGCCGCTATCCCCATAAAAATAAATATCGTTGTTACCAAAATCCCAACTTCCGGTTGCAATAACCGAACCGTCATCTTGTTGGTCATCGGCACTGCTGTTGTACCAGTAAATAGCTTCTGAAACTAAATCATCAGGAAGATGGAATACCCCTTGTGAGGAAAGATTTGTAGTTTCGATTGAAACAAGGTTGGTAGCTACAGTAAACTCATTGTTACTGGTTAATGCATTGGTATCTCCGCTAAGATAAACTGTTTTAGCATTTCCTTCTAGAGTACCAACCCCAAACACGATAGCTTTGGCGTAGATATCACTTTCTAGGGTAGTGGTATCTCCGGAGCCGGTTACTGAAAGTGAATTAAATAGATTAGTACTATTGGGTGAGCTGATAACGCCACTGGCAGATTGTATCCAGTTACCAGTTGACTCCAAGGCCAAATCTTGATTAAGAATTGATAAGTTCACAAAGGTAACTGTTTTCCCGTTATCAATCAATTTACCATCGTCTATATTAAGCTGATCTAAGACAGTTAAGTTTCCTTGTAGTTGCCAATCTCCTGAACCGCTAAAAACTACATCTTGATAAGTTTGACCAAAAGGATTAAAAAGTTGGCCTGAATCAGCAGAGGTAAACTCTATAGAAACAGGGTTTGAGGCGATAAAGTTATCGGGATCAAAACTACCGGAACAAATCAGGCTATGTTCTGAGCCGGTAATACTAAAAAAAGCAAACTCGTAGTTTTCTAGTTTTGTAGTTTTTGCCGAACCAGTCATGGTAAGACTAGCTGTGCCAAAATCAAGGCTAAGGTTAGAACCGGAGCTGTCCCAGTTTCCGCCAACCTCCCAGCTACCGGAACCTAATTTTAGAGTTCGTTCTGATGAACCTGATGATAAAAAGTTTTCTCCAATACTAACATCATAGCTGGCAGCATCAAAGGTACCTTGATAGAAATCAAGGCCTTCTCCCAAATTAAAGTTTGCCTCAAGAGTAACTTTTCCGGTATAACCAGGATTTATACTTACACTTTTAGCTGTAGAAGCTGCATCCACCAGACAGTCTTTGGTGGAGGTATCATCAAAAACCACATCATCGGTTTCCTCAGGCACAGTTACCGTACTCCAATTTTCCCGGTTTGACCAGTTATTATCTTCAGCAGTTCCGGTCCAATAGATTGTTCCTAATTCTGTAAACTCCCAATTTGAGTTGTTACCGGAATCTTTTGAACCGGAAGCTACAACAGTTTTTCCTGAAGCCGAAGAGTCAGCAACGTCAGTATAACTAACCGTAGCTGAAGCATCAAAGCTCTGGCTTACATCTAGATACCAGCTTCCTCCGGCTTGGCTGCGCAAAAGCATCTTGTCTGCGCTGTCTCCGGTAAAAATCAATTTATTTTCGATAGTTTGAGTTTTACCGTCTTCAAAGTAAAGGGATTTACCGGGAGTCATACATTTTAAAGTATAAAAACTGTTATCCCCATAAACAAAAGAATCATAACTGCTATTTTCAAATAGTAAGTTTGATTCCCCGCTATCTACAGTAATTGAACCGGAACCCTGGCTAAGCTCCCAGTCGCCGATAACTTTCCAGGTAGATGAATCCAGATTAACTGTATGAGTTCCTGCATCAGTAGCCGGCTTCAGGCCAGCTGGATCGGTAAATTCAACTTGGCCGGAACCGGAGTTAACTGTAACTGAACCGGTCTTGTCAGTTTTGCCTAAAACCAAAGAAGGAACTGTTAAGTTATAACCGGCAAGGTTAAAAATAGTACCGGTTACTGTATTATCAGCATAGATATTTATCGTTTCTGCATCAGTAATAGAAGCAGCTAAACTATAAACTGTATCTGAATTAGTAGAATAAATTTCAACTGCAGCTGTGCCATAGTCTCCGCCGGTTATATCTACTCCAGCGGCCGTGGCTGGTTTATACCTGATTACTACCGAGTCCAGGCTGCTTCCGCCTAAATTTAAAGGAGCACCTGTACTGCGCAAGCTAAGAATACCCTGATAGTCACCGGTTTTATTTAAAGTACCGCCGCCTAAGGTAAGATCTCCTTCGATATAAGGCTCAACTATTGAATCTGAAGCCCTGATAGTGGTAGTTTCTCCTGAAGAAGCACAGTTAAGATTATTAAAAGTAACAACTTCTTGGCCGGTCTTGATATTTCCGGTTCCGGTTAAATCAACAGTAGATGAACCCGGTGAAACCGTAATATTTTCTCCGGAGGTATCCCAACTGCCGCCAATAGTCCAGGTAAAAGCGCCTAGTTCCAGGCCGCGGGCATTTATCCCGCCGGCAGCTAAATCATTGCCGATAAAAATACTTTTATTATAATCAGAAAATGTTCCTTGGCTGAGGGTAAGATCATTTTCTATCCTTAAATCCCTGTATGTATCCCAACTGCCGCCGGCGCCGTTAAAGGTCAAATTATAAAACTTATTAATTGCCGGGCTCACAGCAGCATAGACCGGGATAGTGATTCTATTTCCGGTATCGGCAGCAGTAAAGATAAATTCAGATGTACCCGGGGTAAGTTCATTGTCTATAGTTAGGCCGCCTTCGGCTACAGTTATGGTTTGGCCGGCAGTTTGGCAATTTAAATTATAAAAAGGTGCTTCATTGATTAGGTCACCGGTGCCGTTATAAGTATAATCTTTGGTAGCGGTTATTGTAGAATTTCCAGTTAAGTTAACAGTTGAGGTCCCTTTTACTACTGTGGCATAACTAAAATCAAGATCTCCGCCTACAGTTAGAGCAGATGAACCAAAATCAAAGGTACCGTGGGTATATTCACCGGCAACCGAAAGGTCTCCGCTAACAGAGTGAGTACCGCTGCTGAATTTAATCCGGCCGGGATAACCACCGCCGTTATCAGCACTGCTTTGGCCCAAGGTTAGGGAACCAGCCAGAGTAAGGTTGTTGCCATTTGTATCTAAGGTAGCCAGCCCGCCAGAACTATCTCCATAGATTAAAAGGCTGCCGCCGATGTCCCAATCACCGGTCATAGTAATATCTGCATCTGAGGCTTGTTTATAGGTTAAGTTTCCACCGCTGCTAAAAGCCTTTTGAGTTAAATTACTATCTGTATCTACCAATAAATTAGTTGAAATAACCGCATCTGTACCCTGGTCGATAAAGTCATTTTCAGCTGAATCAAGCAAAACAAAGTCGGAGCCAGTAATCTCAGAGTTAGCGCCTAAAACTAACTTTTTAGCATAGACTTTACCGGTTAGGCTACCGGTAATAGTATCAGCTAACTGGTAACTGCCAAAACTGTTATCTGAATTAGGATTTGCCACCTCTCCGCTTGCAGTCTGATACCAGGTGCCGGTTGAACTAAGCCGGCCTGTCTGATCAGCAATATAGGCACTGCTAAAGCTAACTTGATTACCGTTGTCGATTAATTTACCATCATTTATGGTTATTGTACTATCTATAGTAAGATCACCGCCTAGACTATCTAGGCTAATTGTCCCGGTATAGCCGGGCAAGGTAGCTAATTTGGCAATGCTTACATCCTGGCTTATTGTGCAGTTTGAGGTGGAGAAATCCGGACTGAAGTAAACATCATTTGTTAAAAGCGGCACTCTTGCTGTTGACCAGTTGGCGGCGGTAGACCACTTCCCGTCGCCTGAGCCATTGGTCCAGTAAGTATCGCCCGCGGCCTCAACCGCTATCTCGCCTGAACTACCGCTGTTTCCGCTTGTATCGGTTGCGGACAGGGTAATCGTTTCGACAGCAGAGTCTTTGACATACAGAGTTGCGCTGCCGCCGGCAAGGGTATAAGTGGTGGTGGCCGTAGTATAGGTGCCGTCCGTATAGAATAACGCGCTGCCTGAATTATCCACAGTAACCCCGGTAGCCGCGGTATCGACTATATTGCCGTAGAGGTCACGGGCGGTGACTGTCTCCTGCCAGCCGACGCCGGCTGTCTGGGGGGTGGTGGCTGTAATCCCATAATGGTCCAGAGCAGCAGAATCAACTACTATATCAGCTGAGGCGCCTGTATTGGCATTTAAGTCTTCTGCGGTTAAGGTAATGGTTTCGGCGGTAAGGCCTTTTGCATAGACAGTTGCTTCGCCATTGGTTAAGGTATAGGCGCTTACCTCGGGGGCATCGGTTATAGTAACCTCTTTTAGGGTTGGGGTAAACACCTGCGAGCCTGCCTCTCTTGCCAGGTATGCCTTGTATTTTATATACCGGTCACCGTTGTGGCCGGAGTTTATCTTCTGGCCTGAGACAGTATAATGGGTTGCGGGGGTGCCGTCCGGGCCTAAGAACTCCCAGGTAGCGTTATCGTTATTTGTGGCAATCTGGAACTTTACTGATGTGCCTTCAGGGGTATCAGCGTCCCAGTTTATACTGCCGAAGTTTTTAGTTTCGCCTAAGTCATGGGCAGAAGAGGCCCACGCGCCTGCGGACGCCTGGGCCAAATAGTCGGATGAATCCATGAGGCAGCGGACACTAAACCCGTAGGCGCGGCAGTTGCTGTAGATGTAAGCATCACTGCTGCCGAAGCGCAGGAAGCGGGCGCTAGTACCGCTAATAGTAGAACTCCAATAGTAGCCGCTGGAACCGGCATCGTAGAGCGAACCATCACTGAGCCGGCGGCCTGCGGCAGTCAGCTTTAAGGGGCTGGCAAAGGCGCCTGCTGTGTCATTTGAGCTCCAGGACTGCCTTTCAGCATTTAATTCTGCTTCGGTTGGTAATCTAAAGCCTTCCGGGCAGGGGTTGGCGGCAGTTTTATTGCCGTTTGCGTCTTGCCAGCGGGTTTCCCAGCTGTTATCAGCCCAATCATAGGGGCTAGCCTGCTCGGTAATAAACTTACTATGGCCCGGCTGGGCAGTTAAACTCATATCGCCTTCTACCGTGTCCGGAGCCGGGCTACGAACCTGATGGCCGTCAGCGGCTCTGCCCCATTGGAACAG
>JAGYMG010000149.1 GCA_018400675.1 bacterium | reverse complement strand
AACTAATCGAATAGCTGCCGCCTGTAGCGGTGCCGCTTCCACTTACGCTATTGGTGCCGTCGCTTAAGGTAATATTAATGGTACTGCCGGATTCAGCGGTGCCGGCTACAGTGATTGCCGCTTTTTCCGAGTCATTGATATAATTGTCTCCGGCAATCGAAGCGATAACCGGCGCATCGGGGGCGGCGGTATCTTTGCTAATGGTATCGCTTGCATCTGAACCCTGGTTGCCGGCCGAGTCGGTTAAAGAAACAGTTAAGGTTAATGTGCCGTCAACGAGAGTTGAGACATCGATGCCGGTTACCTGCTGGCCGGATTCAGTGATAGTACCGCTGCCGGAAGAAATAGTCGAATAGTCAGATAGGCACCGCACCGAAAACCCGTTATCCTTATTGTTGGTGTTCCGGTTGACTGTAGAGTTATCCGAGTTCAGGTTCCGCCTCCAGGCGTTAGTGCCGTCCTCCGTAGAAGACCAGAAGTACGTCCTGGAACCAAGGGTGAAATTGCCAAAGGCGTTCCGGCGGCCGGCTGGAAGGGCGGTAAAGCCGGATTCACCAAATCTTGCGTTGCTTTTAAGGGTTCCATCGTTCCAAAGTGGTTCATTACCCGCTAACGCGGAGCCTTCATCGGTTCCTCGCCAACCTGTGTTACCAGCAGCTGCCTGGCTCATGCCTAATTCCACTTCCAGAGTTTTGTATTCCTCATCCGTGGGCAAATGCCAGCCGTCAGGGCAGGCGGTCGTAGCCGCCGGCCAATTATAAAGGACTCCGTAGGTACTATAGTTATCCTCAGCTTTAGCGGCAGCTACATCTGTGCCGTTATAACCATAGACATAGTAGCAAGGCTCTGTCTCACTGCCTGTTCCCGGCCCGGCTACCTCGGGTAAATACTTTAGGTTCTCGGCAACCCAGCACTGGCCGCCGATCTCCACAGTTGAGTAGGTTTGCCCTGCGTAGGTTACATCGCCGCCACAGGCAGAGCCGCTGCTTGTTATCGAGTAATTATAGTCAGTGCCTGCTTCTGCCCCGGTAAAGGTAAAGCTGGCGGCGGTTTCATTATCTGAGTTTATTGCCTCCTGATCGAAGCTTACCGAGTAGCCGGAAGGGGCGGTATAATCCAAAGTAACCGTAATAGTTATAGTGCCGGTTTGGTCATCATATATTGAATAGAGGTTGTCGTCATAAGAAAAGTTTGCCGCCTCCGGCCAGGCTTCTGCGCTATAATCCATTTCTTCGGAAACACCCTGATTGGTACCCCCGGAATCAAAGTAAAACAAAATGTCATCGCTTTCGGATATCGCCGCCAGGGCATAATCTTCTTCGGTTAAAGTAGGGCTTTCCAGATAGCTTGCCTCATACCAGCCTTGCTCTCCGGCCCCAATAGTAATCTCTTCTGTCTGGCCAACCAAGCTTAAATCACTAACCCGGTAGATAGCAAACTTGGCTTTCTGCTGGCTGGTTCCGGTATTTTCCAAATAAGCGCCAATCAGGCTCGGGGTCATCGGTACAGCAGT
>JAGYMG010000148.1 GCA_018400675.1 bacterium | reverse complement strand
CCTCTTCTCCCCCCAATCTTAGCTTCAATTGCTCTGGCGCCAACCGAACCTAATTTAAAAACCTGATTAAAAAGGCCGTGAATCGGATGGGTAAGTATCTGCCCCGGAAGCATCAGAGAGCTGGTAACCTGCTGATAGCGTTGGAGGATTAAAGCGTTGGTTTTTAATTTAGGAGCAGAAAGAGAAGCCTGCCTTGTCTTTTCCAGGCCGGTGATCCTCCTTAAAGAACCCATCATCAAAAGCCCCGAGAGAGCTTGTGGCAAACCAGAATATTCTCTAACTCTTTGGCCCTCTATATTTTCATCTTTAACTCTGGCCTCGTAATGGCTATACCAATCTTCTTCAAGAGGATTTACAAAGTTACCCAGCCTTCTTCCTAATTCTCCTTTTTCTGCGCCTAACCACTTGATAAGTTCATCTTGAACTTGTCCGCTATAAAGCAGTTCTTTACGAGAAACTCCATTTATTCCTGATTCTAAAATCGAACTTAAAAAGCCGGAAACTGCCCAAGCCGGAAGAGTGACTGCACCTTGAATAAAACCTTTTACGCCTCCTTGGGCCTTATCCCAAAACCCTTCTCCGGCATCAATCTCTTTGCGCATGCTATAAGGAGTCGCAAACATCAGCATATAAGGAAACTGGGCAAAAAATTCGGTATACGAAACCATATGAAAAGGAACGGACAAGGCCGAATACAACCCTCCCTTACCTTCTAATTCCTTTGCAAAACCAGCCGCTTTTGCCCCCATTGAAATTCCCTGCAGCTGCTTCAATAACTTTTTATCATCTTTAACTGATTCCATATCCAATCCTTTTGCCGCTCTTAATCCCGACCATGTATGCAGAGAAAGATTTAATGCTAACGCCCGTAGGCCAAATAAATTATAAGAAAGCTCTTCTTCAGTGTTTTTAAAATTATCGGCGTCAAAAAATAAGGCATCGTCCAATGTCCCCAAGGTAAAACCATAAAGACCAACACGGGGGACAATCTTTGCGGCAGCAAATCCCCCTATTCTAAAGGGCAGTTTTGCAAGTAGATAACCTTTGCCTAGCAAAGTTGTTCTAGCCAACGGCCTAATAAAACCACCGGCTGACCCTATAGTTTTTAATAGATGGCCGGTATCCCGAATCGGCATAGATGCTATTTTCCAACCCAAGCCCCTTTCAACCCCGACTTTAGCAAGTTGCCCCCCAACGCTTTTAAGGCCTTGAGCAAAATTAGACCTACTATATACACTGCCCGCCTTGACAAGATACCGGGAAAAAGTTGATTGGCTCACAGCCTTTGCCGTTAATAGCCGGCTGGCAGCCCTTGTTATCGGTATTGTTTTTGTAAAAAGCGAAGTAGTTCCAATTTTATTAATTGCCCCGGAGATTACCCTGGGGGCAACAGGAATATATCTTTTCCCTAAGCCGATAACCGGGCGCATCATTTTAGGCCCAAGTAGGGGGATTCCCAGAAGCGCAACCTCCCATAACCGCGGATGGTTAGGATCGGCAAAACCAAGAGCGGTAGCTACATGGCTATTGGCAAATCTGGATTGAGGAAAAGCATA
>JAGYMG010000147.1 GCA_018400675.1 bacterium | reverse complement strand
GCCTTTTAATATGTTCTGGAAGGCTCTCGTCCTCTAAACATAAACGCCAAACTTTTTCTAAGGATATAATAAAGGAAACCGGCGCTATAATCACTGCAGAAGCAACTAAACCACCGGCCCCTAAACCAACTGTCCAGCCAATAAGTAGAGCCAAAGGCAACGCGATAATACCTATACCTAGCCAATACTTAAACAATGTGCCTAAGAATTTAGTCTGCTTATCTTCCTCCTGACGAGCATCACCGGAATCCTCTCCATCTCCTTCATCAGGCTCAGAGCCTTTATACGGAGTAGAAAAGATAACTCCCAATGCTCCTAATCTATATTTCCATAAGAATGCAATCATTGGTGCTGTTTCAACTAACTGCCAAGCAAACAAACTATAAGCAAAAAAGGCAAACCAACCAATTGCTGGGAGGAAAAAACTACCCGCACCTAAAGCAAAGCGTGCATATATACCCATACCTCCCAATATTAATCCCCATTTGAGAAAATTACGTTCTCGGCTTCCTTCAGCATAAGGTTGGGGAAACTTATATGGAGTTAATTCCCTATCTTTATATTTCTTATCCAAGTATTCACGAATAGGGTCAAGGACTTCTCTATCTCTAAATTCTTCCTTGCGTGCTTGTTCGGGTTTTTCATCATCATATGTAGTTACTATATTCGTTCTAACATTGGGTAAAAACTCGTGCAAATTTAAGGAAGTAACCGGATCTCTATTATCTTCTTCGCAATACTCCAAGAATCTCCTAAAATCTCTATCTGAAACTAGTATTGCAGGTACATTCTTTTTTGCCTGTGTTTCTTGAAAAGCTACAAAAGGATTTCCTTCATCCCAACCTTTACCGCCTTCCCAATCATCCAGCCTTCTGGAATCCTGAGCAACCGCAGATAGAAACATATAGGCAATAGGTTCGATAATTAGTTTTTCTATCTCTGTAAGCTCAATACCATATCTCTCAGCATATCCATCCCAAACTGCATCTCTCCTCTCAGGATAACTATCACTGCCAAACACTCCGTCCCAATCAGGATAAAATCCTTGCAATAATGCCTTCTCACTTTGTCTCTTCTTGTCTCCTTCTGCTAAGAGGAATCCACCTTTCTCATAAAGACTATTTAAATACTCAACAAAGGGTCCTATAGAACACAGATTAGGAATAATTGCTGTTATTCTATGCCTAATTCTTACATCTATCTTTTCTAATGCCTCGAAGGTATCATCTGGTTCTCCCCTTTGTTCAGAACCCGCTACTACGTTGGAAGGCCCAGAAGAAGCAGATTCCGAATCCTCAGCTGTGCTATCTTCCTCTCCCTCAGAGTTGCCTGAATTGCCCTGCTCAGATACGCTCCGTGGTTCCCCTGTCTTTCTAAAAGACAGCCAAGATAGAACAGCGGTGGTAGCTAAAAGTATAAGGGGCAGAAATAAAGTAATAAGTACAACAGCAACCCCTATTGATACACCTAAAGGAAGCAAGGTTCCTCTTTCTCTTGATTCTAACAAGTTATAAAGCGTGGAATTTTTAATGTGCTCTTTTGTCTGAATATCAAAGTA
>JAGYMG010000146.1 GCA_018400675.1 bacterium | reverse complement strand
CTAAACTCTGCTGCTACGTAGCCGTCTTCGGTTACATAATGGATTGTCCGGTTATCTGCATCTTGGATTTCGCCTGAGGCCCGGCCGTCGGGATAACTCATCTGGATCCATTTCCTGGTAGCTTCAGCTTCTCCTACCCAGGCTCTCAATGTTACATCTATTGCATCTGCTGTAGTATCAGGCCTTAAGGTAGCTTCATCTAAAGGATAGCTTTGTTTGGTCTGGCCTATCTCGTCGGCGCTAAACTCTGCTGCTACGTAGCCGTCTTCGGTTACATAGTAAATAGTTTCGCCGAAATTATCCTGAACTTCCCTGTTTTCTCTCTTTGACTTCTTGCTATCTATATCATAACGTTTGATCTCAATTAAGGTTCTATCTCCTACTTGTTTTACTTTTTCAGAAACAACGTAATCTGTAATTTCTCCTAATCGGTAATTTTCAGCATCAAACTCAAATATAAGAGAAAAACTATCGTTTATTTCCAAACTAGCCTCTCCTGCACCCGGGTAGAATTTAATCACTTCATTATCAACTAGACGGTCTCCATCTATAACTATAGGCTCTAACTCGGTTTCTCCTGTCGGAGAATACTCCTCGTTTATATAACTTCTCTGGACTAACCAGTAATCGCCTGAAAACTCTTGGGGTAATCTAACATCTATACCTTCCGGTAAATCTACCCCGCTTAAATCCAAACCGGATAAATCATACGGACGGCGTTCTAAAGAGCCTGTTTCAGTCCAATCAGCCGGTGTTTGAGGGTTATTTAATTTGTATATTGTTCCTTCATTTTCACCAAACTGATAATAATGAACTTCATACCCCTCGCTATTCCTGTAAACATCTACTATATTATCTCTAGGTAAACCAGGGCGTATAAAGGTATATCCTGTTTGGCCTCGAGAATCAGCTGTCTTTGCAAACAAGAGCCTCTCACCAATAACTTCGGGCTCAACAACAAGAGGAACCCCTCTCTCATCTGTCTCTAGCCTACTCGTCCTTGTATACTCGCCGGATAACTCATACTGAGAATGCCTGGCTGTATTAGCAAAGAAATCACCATATGTAGTAACTGCTCCTGTACTTAAATCCTTCTCTCTTGCTACTGCTCCCTGATGGGCTAAATCCAGCCAAACCATATACTGTTGGCCTGCCCGTTGAGGAGCTTCTATTTCCTGGACAGCCCTCATTAAACCGTCCTCAATAACAGGCCTACCCTTAGCATCTGTCAAAATACTGGTTGTTATAGAATAATCACCTACAGAATAAACACTTTCTAAGGCTATCTGCCCGAAGAAATTAGAGTTTGTTACCCGGGCGCCGGTTGAAACATCTGTCTTCTCTAATACCGGTTGGAAAGGTGAATTTAGGTCCAATACCTGTCTTTCCTGGCCAATTTGAGTCTCGCCTGAATAATGGGTTACTGTCTGATAAAGCCTGTCTTGGCTACGTTTATCTGTCCGAGTTTCAGTTATAAGCACTTCTTCCCCATACTGGCCTGCCCAGTAAGTTCGGGAATAATCCGCTACTCTGTAGCTTAAACTCAAGATAGAGCCAGCAAA
>JAGYMG010000145.1 GCA_018400675.1 bacterium | reverse complement strand
TTTGAGGATGACAGGATTCATCCTCTTGATAAAAATATTCTACCGGAAATACTTAATGCTTATTACGAGTTGTATCCACATAAAAAGGATAGCACTGTTTATATCTTTTTTGATGAAATCCAGAATATAAAAGGGTGGGAAAGGTTTATCAGACGAATTCTTGATACCGAAGATGTCCGGATTTATATTACAGGGTCTTCTTCAAAGATGTTAAGCAAAGAGTTATCCACTTCTCTGCGCGGCCGGACAGTCGCGCGCGAAATCTTTCCCCTTGATTTTACCGAATACTTGCGTTTTTATAACACTGCTCCGGTTGCGGAATCTTCCCGGCAGAGAGCCCAAGTTGCCCATCTTTTTGAAAGTTACCTTAATAATGGCGGGTTTCCGGAAGCAGTTAATTTATCTGAAAGAGAACGGGTGGATGTTTTGCAAGAATATATAAACCTGATTATCTATAAAGATTTGATAGAGCGGCACAATATTAAAAATATTTCTTTGGTTAAATATCTGATACATTATTTTTTAGCTAATATTTCAAATCTGTTTTCTATTAATAAGTTATTTAACGATTTAAAATCACAGGGTTACAAGGTTTCAAAAGACGCGCTTTTTAACTATGTTTCATACTTGGAAGATGCTTATTGTTTTTTTTCGGTGCCTATATTTTCAGTTTCCCTGAAAATCCGGCAGGTTAACCCCCGCAAAATTTATGCGGTCGACCACGGCTTGGCTACTGCAGCTGTGTGGAAATTAAGCCAAGATTACGGAAGGCTGCTGGAGAATATAGTGTTTATTCATCTTAGGCGGGTTTCTCCCTGGAGAGGTATATATTACTATGTGACCGCTAAAGAAAAAGAAGTTGATTTTGTTGTCTCCGATAAAAATAAAGTTACCGGCCTTATTCAGGTATCTTACTCTTTAGGCCCAAAGACTTCAAGAGAAAGAGAGATAAAGGCTTTATCTCAAGCAATGGAGGAGTTAAAGATTAAACAGGGGCTTATTCTTACTTATAGCCAAGAAGAAACTATAAATTTAGGCAAAAAAAAGATTATTGTTAAACCTGTATGGGAGTGGGCCCTGGGAAAGTGAGAGAGCTTTTGGTTCCGGGGGATGATGGACGAAGGATGAAAAGAAGGCAGAAGTTAGAAGGAGTAAGGATAAAGCGAAGTCGAACCACGAAGGGAGTCGAAGGGCGGAGTCCTGAGCGGAGCCGAAGGGGATTAATTAGCAAGGCGCAGAACGCCAAGCACTTTGCTAAACAACCATGAACCAATTATACCGGGGCGCGGGAAGTAAAAAAAGGAAAAGTGAAGAGTGGAGACCTGACCCCTCTGACCTATACTGAAAACAGCAACAGGCCTCATGGCCATGGTTTAATAAACCCGGCAAATTTTCTGACCCCTCTGACCTATACTGAAAACAGCAACAGGCCTCATGGCCATGGTTTAATAAACCCGGCAAATTTTTCGCCTTTCCCCAAGAATCCGGTTATTGCCAGAATATTTAAAGAAATAGGCCGTGCCGATGAATTAGGTTCCGGAGTTAAAAAGCTTTTTAAATATT
>JAGYMG010000144.1 GCA_018400675.1 bacterium | reverse complement strand
AGTGAACCTTCTCAACCAACAGTTCAAGAATCGACTGATGCTACATCTCAGTCAGCAACAGAAGGTGCTGATCAAGCTAACCTAGGGCAAACCAATGAACAGATAGCTGAAATAGAAGCAGCTATAAATCATATTTTCCAGGAAGCAGAAACAAAGGCCGGAAAAAATAATGGACCGCCTCAGGCTAAAGTTGAACAGCATGATGAAAATGTAGAGATTGTAGTTGAAGGAGATCTCCCTGAAGCTATAAAAGAAAATCAAACTATTGCCCAAACTGTTTTATTAGAAAAAATAAAATCAGGTGAAATTAAAATTACTGTTGTTGATTTCCAAGGCAACCAGAAAGATTTACTTGAGCTTATACCAGCTGATCAAATTGATCAAAGGTTAGAGATAAAATTTGCCAGTATTCATATCGCAATCAAAGGCCGCGAAGCTCACCAGCCGGTAAAGATTGAATTTACTGATAACGAAGGCAATGAGAGAGAGATTGTTATGGTTTCTGAGAAGGCTGGAGAAGAAGTTAATTCACAAGGTAAGGCCTTAAAAAAATTAATTGTTAAGTGGGCTTCTCTTCTTTGCTTGTTTAAATTGCTTGTTTTTCCTTTCAGTTCGGAAGCTGCCGTAAATTCTTCAAGCAGGCAGCAAGGCTCAAATTACAGCGTTGAATCGAAAACTAGCCAATTGTTTTCGGGATTAATAGAAGCCGCTTTAAATGGTAACCGGCCCGCTGTTATTCAATTACTAGAATATCTTGATGAATTATTAGAAAAAGTTCGCGAAGGTAAAGATTCCGCCTTTCAGGAACTTTGCGGCCTTCAACTTAACTTAAAAAGGCTTTTTCATGAAGCGCAAGATGAAAGCTTAAAAAGAATTGCACTCAGAGCTTTGGGAAGGCTTGCTTATCAAGGCGAAACATCTGCTGTTTCAGATTTGGAAAAAATCATTAAGGATGAGGGTAAATGGGGAGAAATGGCGCTTGATGAGTTGATGCGTATTATTTTTGCCAGCGCTCAATTAAAAGAATTTGCGGTTCAAACCTTAATAGAAGTTGCCGACAAGTTAAAAGATGAAAAATTGAGGGGTATTGCGATTCAAGGGATAGCAACTGCCGCCTACCGAGGCAGCCGGTTCGCGGCGCAAGATCTTAAAAGACTTATTCGTATTGAATTAGCAGATGCTAATAAGGAAAACAAACTTTATAAAGAATTGGAGAGAAATGCTAGAGAGGGCCGCGATTCTGCAATTGCGATTTTAAAAAATCTTATTATTGATTATTATCCGAATGCGGATTTTCTTTTTCCTGAAAATAAGAATTTTGGAAATATTGATAAAGCTAAAGCCTTATTGAATAGGTTAGAAAATAACCCTAGAGATCTTTTAGCCCTTTCGCAGGGAAATTTGCAATTACGAGTATATATTTTAGCAATTTTATCTATTTATCAAGCTAAATTTTCTTATTTAACTGACGAGGTTTATACCGCATTAGAAAATTCGATTATTCGTGACGCTCATTTTCGTGAAGGCTACGATAGTGTGAGTGCAAGTTTTTCTGTGGGTAAAG
>JAGYMG010000143.1 GCA_018400675.1 bacterium | reverse complement strand
ATTATGAGTACCGTCTCTAAGATATAACTTTATACTGCCCGTCCCGTCAGCATAAGAAGTACCTAACCTTAAATAGCTACCAACAGTAAGATTATAGCCATTTGTATCAACAACAACATGATCCGGAAAAGTAGCTCCGGGCAAAGGCCCGTAAGGATTAAAATAATCGCCGATATACCAGTCGCCTTGCATTGTTATATCTGAATTATAAGACCGCCAATATCCTAAAATAGTTAAATTACCCTTGACTACAGCATCACCACAAGTGAAAATATTAGCATCTAATACCGCCAGAGGGTCGCCGTTGGCATCATGGGGCTGGTCAATGTCATCTCCTGAGGTTAAGCCGGTATAAATATAAAGCGTTCGGCGAGTTGTTCCATCCTTTACTACACTGGATCCGGAGTTCATCTTAAGCTGGGTCATTAATAGATTAGTTTTGGGGGTTAAGGCGGCTCCTTGAGCAATCTCTAAAAGGATAGGATAGTTATATTTGCCGGAGTTCCAACCTGTAATACCAGTTTTATAGGTTCCGTCTTCTTTTAAAACCATCCTTTCTATTTTAAATCTTTCTGAATCATAATCTGTTACTGTTGAAGCATCGAAGTTTTTAAAATTTAGGGTTTGGCTGCTTAAATCAAGCAGGCCGTCTTTAATCGTTAAGGTATCATCAACTGTTAACTCATAACTTGGGCTGGCGGCAGATATAGTGCCGCTATAGCCGGTATCAAGAGTCAGGTTAGCCACAGTCACACTGCCGGCATCAATAGAACAATTAGCAGTAAAACTGCCGTTAAAAATAACGCTGTCGGCTGCGCTGGGAACAGTTCCGGTTGACCAGTTGGAGGCAGTGGACCAAAGGCCATCGCCGGATAGATTAGTCCAGAGGACACCGTCAACACTACTGCTAAAATCCCAGTTGGTATTATTGCCGGAATCGGTTGATTGGTTGGTATAGATCGTTTTGCCGGCGGAGGCATCAGAGTCTTTTACATCAAGATAGTTCATCATAGAAGCTACTCCGGTAACATTTAAGTTAAAAGGAATTCCCTCTGAATCACTTTCTATTGAAAGTTTGCTGTCAACAGAGGTACCGTTTAAGCTCAAATTAACTACATTAATCGTTTCACCGTCCGGAAAGGTAATTGTATCTCCGCCGCCGTCACTAACATTTAAATTATTAAAACTATAATCGACACTTTCAACAGCAGTTTGTGAGGCTAATCTGCCGCCGTTAAGAATATTAACTGTCGATGTGCCCGGTTCAAAACTATTCCAGTCGCCCCAAAAAATTATACCATTAGGTGCCTTTGATAAATTTATAGTTGCCGAGCCTAGGTCTATAGGTGAGCTGGTTGACCCGATAGCCTGCAGACAAGAGATATTCCAGGTTCCGGACAAAGGAGACCGGTAGCTAGACCAAATTCTTACCGTATAACATGAAGCATTTAGGCCATCTTGGCTAACATCAGCAGACCAGCCGTATAAGCCTAAATAACCTGGGCCGGTTATATCAGCTCCTGATTCCTGGACTATGGGGTTAGTGTCTGTACTGAGGTTGACTAGC
>JAGYMG010000142.1 GCA_018400675.1 bacterium | reverse complement strand
CGGTTGATGTTTAATTCTTACCGGGCAGCAAATCAGAAAGTTACCGCCGAGGCCATGGAAGCCAGGTATGCCGAAAATATTTATAGCTTAGTGGTTAAGGATTCATCGAGCTCGCTAAAAGATCAAAGTATTCTCCTGCCGCTTGAAATAAGCCGGGCGAGAAATTTTACCTATAAAATTTTTAAACCTTTACTGGCATTAGCACCGAATTTTAAGGTTTGGGCATTAACGCTAACTTTGGCCTACATCCATTTAAGAATTGATCCTCAAAACGATTACACTAAAAAAACTGACCGGTTGCATTATCTAAGGGTGTTGGCCGAACTTAAGAGAATAAATTCTCTAAAGGGAAGGAAAACCGATATAGCTTCTCAAATAGCTGCGCTTGTTCATGATATAGAGAGATGGGTTCCTGAATTAAGAGTTAAAAAAAGCAGCGACAAAAAGTTTGATGAGGTTGTAAGAAAGAGGTATTTGCATCCTTTAAGGAGCCAGGCTATAGCCAAAGAATTAATAAAGGGTTTAAACTTAAGCCGGGCTCAAACTAACAAAATAAATTTTCTTATACAATACCATGACGCCGGCTTAAAAGGAGTGGTTTGGCAAAACCGGAGGCTGCTTGATGAAGTTAATTTTGGCCACCCTTACAGAAATGATTTAGAAAGTTTAGTTGAGGCTGATTCTTTGGTTTTCTTTAAACACACTATAGGTTTATTTATAAAGTACCAATTATCTAAAAATATTGAACAGGATAAAATAGTAGTTAGAATCAATTTGCTTTATGAAAGGGTCGATAATGTTTTGGTAAAAGAATTGATTGATTCGGTGATGGAAAATAAATGGAAAGGCAATTACAACTTCCCGGAAGCTTATTCTTTATACCAAAAGGTATCTGCCGCAGGATCATCAAGCAGCGCTATAGAGAACTCGTTTCCTAAGATAGTAAATTATTTTTTAAACTTGCAAAAAGAGAATATTTTTAAAAACGGCCCGGTGGTGCCTTATAAAGGCGGTTATTATTTCTTTTATTCTGACAGGTATAGCGCAACTAAAATTGTGCCTCTTGGCCAGCGTGCAGTTTTAGCCAGAGGGGCTATATCCGGCGGCATAACAATCGGCGCCGTTAATTTCGGCCAACCGGTTTCTGAAAATCCTTATACTATCGAGGGAATTGATTTTAACAAACGGGAAGGCAGAGAGGGAAACCCTTGGGCTTTTCTTGCCGGGTTGTCTTTGGCAAATAATCGGAAAGGCGATGCAAATGAAAAAGAGTTAAATAAGCTTAAAGTTTTAATCAATATGCTCGCTCAACCGGAAAATAACGATATCAAGGCGGTGGTTGTTTATCCTAAAGAAGCCGGCAGTTTTTTTGATAAGGCGGTATCTATATTTAGGGATTATGGGGTATCAGATATAGTTTGTATCGAGAAGGAGTTGTCAGAATTTCTAATTATCAAAGAAGGGTTTATATTGTCCGAAAGCGGCCGAGATAAAACCGGGAGAATAAACTTCTATAGATGGGGAAATGCCGACAAAGAGCCCGCGGCGGCAATTGCGTCGAGCTCTGTTTTACAGACAGCTTCTTATA
>JAGYMG010000141.1 GCA_018400675.1 bacterium | reverse complement strand
TAAGGCGCTTACCCTCTACGTAAATAGGGACAACCCAGTCACCTTTTGAATAGTCAAAATCAGGGCTGCCGGCTACAAAACTAGAATCAGTAAGGTCAAACTTTCCTGTCATTGTCCCGATTTGGCGATTTTCTAAATGCTTTTTCCTGTCAAAATCATCACCTAATGCTTCTTCTGCTTCTTCTAATCTCTTTTGCAGCTCTTTAGGAGTAAAACGATTAACCTCAAATCTTACAAAACGGTCTCCTGAGATATTATCTTCTTGGTTCGCATAAAAAGGTATCTCTTCTACTTCTATAGTTTCTGTTTCTCTCCTTCCCCTAAACAAATCCGGGCCATAGACTGCTAAAGTATCCCCCAAATATCCGCCTATCCTTCCCCCTATGCTTGAAACTGCCTGGACCAAAGGCTGGTTATCTTGATCCCGGTAGTCGACCGAGATAGTGGCAAACCCCGAGCCTAACCCGGTGAAGGCGCCTCTTAAGATTCCGCCACCTACTACCCCTGCCAAATCTCCGAAACTCTGAGGCAGGTGTTTAAAAACATTAGGATGAATTACTGTATTCGGGCCGGTTTGAACTAACCCATAGTATTTTGTAAAGCTACCTACAGGAAGGGACTTGGTGGAAGAATCTCCGACCCTATATAGAACGTTTCCGTTTTCTATCCCTTGCATTTGTAACTGCCCTATATGTACACCGGGCAAATCCGGCCAACTGATTTCGGTAGAGCCCGCCCCTTGGCCTTCGCCGCTAAAGCTGCCAAAATCCCCAAAATCAGCAAATAAATTATCAAGTCCTCCTCCTCTCCCCTCCCTAAGGTTAAGGTCTACAGCTACCTCCTCTCCTAAGATGCCACTGTCGCGTTCATACGTGCGCCTAAGGTTTATACCTGTACGCACTACGCTATAGACAGCAGTTGTTGCTCCTGCCGCAGCCCCTCCGGCTACCTGGCTCCATAAGACCATATCATCCTGGATATCTTCTAGCCTCGCATCCAGCCTTTCATCAGACCAGCCTTCATCTATGGCTTTTATCTGGGTTTCGCGCATCTTATCCTGATAGTGGTAGCGGACCTCTAAAGTGGCTGCGCGGGAAGCCTGGGCCGAGAAAAAGCCAAAACTGGCATCCAGCAAAGTATCTTTAAAACTTCTCTCCGGGCTGTATAAGGAGTTAGCAGGGTCTAAGTTGGCACTGTAGGCAGCCATTCCTCCGGCTAGCCCTCCTTGTATAGCCCCGGCTATAAGATAATCATCTCCGCCTATAATGTATCCGGCTCCGGCTCCGGCCAATGCTCCGGCTCCGGCTCCAATGCTTGCCCGGTTGAGGTCAGATAAGCCTGAGCCTTCCAACCCCAGGCCCACGCCTCTTCCTACCCCGCCGGATACAAAACCGGTAAAAAAACCATCTGAAAAGCTTCCTCCCTGCCACTCGCTGCTTAAACCTTGCACTGTCCCCATCCCGGCTCCATAGGCCACAGACTGGCCTACAATATTAGCCGTGCTTCCGGCAGCCCCCAAAGCAGCTCCTGCATCAACCGCTATCGGCGCAATCGCCTGGGCTGCCCCGGCAGTAGCTACGGAAGTAATTATAGTCTGACCCAGGGCATCCCAACTGGTATTATTAAGTTCCTCCTC
>JAGYMG010000140.1 GCA_018400675.1 bacterium | reverse complement strand
CTGTTTAGTTATTTTTTGTTTTGTTTACCAGGATATTACTCAGGCAGCCTTTCATCCGCCTTTATCCAATTCTTTGCCTTTGTACTCTCCCCGTTTGAATCACCCTGGCGATACAGCTTCACCTCTGGCCAAGTTTTTACCTGAGCTGATCCCTTCGGCTTACACATTCGAAGATAGTTATGCTGACAATGCCTGGCAGGGCTGGCAAAACCATGACACAAGTTATAACCAGTCTACTTACGGCCTTGATATGCCTTCACAGCAGTTATCAACGCAGGATCTTGATATAACTAGAGAAATTCACAGCCCGATAAGCTTTAACTTGACTACTTATAATTCTGCCGGCCAAGCTGATTTTACTGCAAGCCGGATTGCTGGTTTTGATACATATTATCCAGTGGGCAATGATGGTTCTCATGTGGGAATCCGGCATATACCTTCTCAATCTATTTATGTTGAAAGGGGTAGAGGCGACCTGGTAACTCAAGCTATAGTAGGCGGTAAACAACTTAATCCAGGCGGTTATGATATAGCAACAATGGAGTCTGCCGGTAGAAACTATTGGGATACAGGCAATATTTCCGGATCGGTATCTTACGATACTTCGGAAATAAAAGATGATCAAATGCAGGTTTGGGTATCTAATGACGGAGTGGTAGGGTTTAATGCTAATCTAGGCGAATCTTTTGATACAGCCGGAGGAAATTATCCGGTCTGGCATGTTGAACCTTATCTGCGAACTGCTTTTAACCCCGGGCCGATCAATCAGCCGGGCAGCCGGTATAGCCCATCTGAAGCAGCAAGTTCCGGTATTAGAAACAACACTTTTACCATAGCTGGGGTTGGTTCTGAAAACTCTGGTTTTATTGAGATGCGGCCTTTTAAAACCTCTGATGAAACCGGGTATAACATAAGTTTTACCCGGGCCGGAGTTACCGCCAGAGCCGGAGATAGAATTGGTTGGGGATATAAATCGGGCCAGAAAGTTGAGTTAGCAGATAACTTTAGTCTCAGCGGCGGGGGAATGGATTCTCAAACGGGGGTAGTAAATAGTGTCTTGTCTTTCGGCCCTGCGGCTGCAGCCGGCCGGTCACTTACTTTCCAACCGCATAACATGACTGTCCATAATGAGGGAAGAGACGGTGTCCGTTGGGTAGGAAAGCATGTTGAAGCTGATTTAGGCGGCCAACTGTTTGAGGTTTTAGCAAAAGTAGATTTGAAAAACAAGTTTGAAATGAAAACTTCAAATCTTGCTGTGCCCTTAGCAAAAGATTTAGCAGAATATTCTACTGTTTCTGAGGTAGGAAGTTATGGAACTATTTCCAGCCGTTACGGTAGTGATATCGGCAAAATGAAAATAACCGGTTTTACTGCCGATCAAGAAGGTTATGCTACCGGTTATCAAAGTAGGCAAGGCAATTTAGTTTATAAGCAAGGGCAATCTGTGATAGAAGTTTCTTCTGGAGAAGGTAGCATGGTTGGACCTCCGGCTGTTTATGATTTTAGAAGCTTAAATTCCGAATCAGGTATTTTTAGCGTTGGTTCCGGCCAGTACGTTAACTTTGATATCATGGCAAAGCCAAGAGTTTTTGAGCCTGGTGCTAGGGCAACAATTCGAGGCAAAGATACTTATTTCATGAATTTTACTAGGT
>JAGYMG010000014.1 GCA_018400675.1 bacterium | reverse complement strand
AGTAAATAGCTGTGGGGTCAAGAATTTCTCTTTGATCTTCTACCTCTAAAATAGGATCGGGCCACATGCCGTAAGTTTCTACTTGAGGGTCTTCCCCATATTTTTCTTGAATAGTATGGCTCTCTTTATAAAACTCTCCGTAGCTTTCTGCTTCGTTAGGAATAGAGGTTAGCATGCCCGATTTCTTGAAATTAATATAGTCATCAAGCAGAATACGCTGGGCTGGCACCAATGCTGCCTGATAGGCCTCGAGTTTTCCCATTGAGGCTTGAATGTTGACGATAGTTTTGGCAATGGCAACGAGATCATATTCCCTGTTTGGGCAGGCGGCTGCTAAATCACAAGTAACTATGGCTGGTAGGCTTAAATCACAGCCGCATGATTTGCTAGTGCAGGTATTATATTGCGGACAGCCGGTAGCCTTACAGCAACAGCCATTGCCACAGCTCATCTCATCACAGGAGGAAAGGCCGCAGACACATTTATCAGTGAGCTCTTTTAATTGTTGGCTTAATTTTTTAAGATTTTCTGATTCATCTCGGGCTTCTTTAACTTTTTCAATAATGCCTTTAATCTCTTCTTCTGGGTTTTCTTTATTGGCTAAGTACTCAGCGCTGTCTTCTAAATAGTCAATATTGTTAGTGCCCTCAAATTTTTCATGAGCTGCCAGGTTGAGCATTTTTTCCTCTATTATTTTTCCCAGAGAGGTTTGGAAATAAACGAAACCTTCTTCTTTTTGGAAAGGCTCTCCGGTATATCCGCTGGGATGTTCGTCCGGCTTATCTAGGTCAGGGAAAAGAAGAGCAGGGTTGATTTGCTTTAAAATAACGTAAGCAGAGGTAATGGTTAGTAAACCTAATAAAGCATAAACCATTCTCTGGCGGGCAATGGCTAAAAGAGTTGGATTGCCCCCAGCAGTAAGATAACAAAAGCCGCCATAACTCAGGGCGGCAAAAGCAATAATAGTAGAAAAAATAAAAACTAGCCGGACAAGATTGGTAATGTATATCGGGATGCTGCTCTCATCGGTTATTGTCTGGCCGTTTAGTGCAGGATAATTGACTTCTGTGGCATAGCTAAAAGAAAAGATAATGCCCCCCAATAGAAAGAAAGCTATAAATAATCCTAAATAATATTTTTTTAACTGCTTTCTCATTCTAATAATTCTACTTTTCTTTGTCTCTTAGCTCAAGTATTATTTTAATTATTGTACTCTCATTTAGATTTCAGCTCAAGTCCGACAGTAATAAGCCAGCCGGGATAAAAACTAGAAAGGATAGGCACCATTTCAAAAAGAGGTGAAAAAACCTTAAAAAACTTTTTTATAGCTGACATTTTCTTTCTTTTGCTTTGTCTCAAACCACGTTGTCCTCTGAATATACGTGAGAGTATCCAGCAGCCGATAAAAAAGAAAGCAAAAACATCCAAGAGTACTGAAAGCACGGTGCCAATAACAGGTATAAACTCTATAAAGAATTCTCCGACATCAACAAAACCGGCGATAATAAACATAATCAGGGCTTCCGGGGTAAAAAGCCCTCCTGCACCATTGTCTGAGACTTGCTGCATCGTATTAGCCATTTATTTTCCGAGCCCCTTTTTCTTCTTTGCTTCCCTGATAGCCAAAACTTCTTCAGGGGCTGTTGTAATTAACTGATCTTCAATATAAGAAGCAACGATTTTTATAGCTACGTGTTTTTGGCCGGCAAAGAAAACACCTTCACCAACAGCTGATTGGAGCAGGATATATTTTTCTTCATCAGTCAGATTAAAAGTTTCTTGGAGGGTATTAATAGAAGCTGGGCTCTGTTTCATGAGTAGTTGGAGAGAGGAGTTAGTGATAATAGGCTTACCATAAGAGGATCCCATGAAGTCAGAGATATCTTGAGTAATGGTGGAAACACCTAACCAATATTTTCGGGCTCTTTTACAAATGCCGTAAAGAAAAGAAGCGCCGTCTTCTGACTGCATTATCCACCAGGCTTCATCAACTACTAATATCCTTTTTTTCAATGATGAACGAATAGTATTCCAGATATATCTTAAGATGATAAACATAGCCATTGGCCTTAATTCTTCTTCCATGTCACGGACGCCGAAGACAACGAATTTATTATCCATAGAAACATCGGATGGCTGGTTAAAGAATCCGGCATAGCTCCCTTTGGTAAATTTTCTTAGTTTATCAACCAATGATCCAGTCCCTTTCATGTTTTCCAAGATTGCTTCAAAGTCAGAAAGAATAGGTATTTTCTCCTTCCAGGTTGCTGGGTCACTTTCGGGTGTAATATCCTTGGCAGCATAGGTCTCAGTGATAGCTTGGTCAATAATAGAATCTTCTTTAGGGCTTAAACCGCCGAACATCACTCTTAATAAACCGACTAGATTAATAATATTAGACCGCAGGACATTCTTAGGATCTTCGTCTTCTCGGGGCTGGGGTAGGTCAAAAGGATTAATATGATTGGGTGCGGTGAGGGATATTTCAAAACAAGAGCCACCTACCGCGTCAGCCAAGAATTTGTATTCATTCTCAGGATCAATAATAATAACATCAACTCCTTGCATCATATAGCGCAGAATCTCCAGTTTAACGGCATAGGATTTTCCTCCTCCAGCTTTCCCAAAAATAACCATATTAGAGTTCTCCAGGGTGAAGCGGTCAAAGAGTACAAGGGAGCTGTTATGGAGATTTATCCCATAGAGGATACCTTCGTTAGCGCTGAGATCTGAAGAAACAAAAGGGAAAACACTGGAAAGGGGAGCTGTATTCATAGTTGTATGGACGCCGATCTTGTCTAGGCCATAGGGGACAGAACTGTTAAACCCTTCTTTCTGTTTGAAGAGCGTGGGTCGGATATAAATGAGTCGGGACTCTAAAACAGAACGCAGGCTGTTTTCTATTTTTCTTAAATTATTAAGGCTGTCCGCATAAACGGTTATGTAGAGACCAAACTTAAAAACTCTTTCCCGGGCTGTCTGGAGACTATCCCTTAAAGATTCTATGTCTTCATAAGAAGTCTGGAGAACAGGGTCTCGGATCAGTCCCTTTTCTTCCTTATCCATAATCTCTGATTGGACTTCGGTTAGTTTTTTTCTTAATCTTTTTAAAACAATTTCAGAGTTAATCGGGTGGATATGGAAAGAAATATCCATAGGGTATTGAATATTAATAATCGGAGAGAGCCAGCCGGTAGAGAGATAGCGCGGATAAGAAAAAATAAAAAAAGATTTGGCAAAACGTTCTCCTAAGCGGATATAGTTTTGTTTTAATTCTATTGAAGAAGGAGCGATAATATCCTCAAGATCAATATGTTCAGGCTTGTTTAGCTGAGCCTCTTTATTGCCTCCTATTTTGGGTATTTTGATTTTGGGCAAAGAGAATTTCATAATTATTTTATTAATTCCGGCAGTATCTCTGGGTAGTAACCTACCTCAGCTTCTTTAGGATGATGCCAGCTCCAAAGGATCTCAATTAACTCAGGTGTGGTTAAGGGGACGATAGAAAGACCGCATCTTCTTAGTCCTATAGCTACAAACTCCATGCGCTGCCATAATTGATTCCGGCACCTCTTGAAATTTTCTTCAGTTAATTGAGGTAGTGGGTTGCGCTTTAAGAATCCTTGATTGTCGTTTTCCTCATATCCATACTCTACTTCTCCGGGAGCGTAAGGGATGACAACAAAAAAAGTTTTTCTCATTATTGTCTCTTCTTCAACTAATTCTTCTACAAATTTTCTATATTCTGCTGTCTGCGTTTTTAAGAGTTCATTGCTGTGTTTTTTTTCTAACTCACGGAGTTTGTCAAAATAGCCGGTGATATTTATCTTCCGAGACTGGACTACTATCTGGCAGGGGAAATCCAGAGAGTTTAAGAATCCTTGGAATTGATACACAATGGCATTTTGCTCTTCTTCTGACTTCAAGGCGAAATTAAGCGAGGATATCATTAGAATGCCTCGGAGGGTTTTATTCTTTAAGATGATGGTTCCTTTCCTTATTTCTTCAAAAGGTAGGAATTCTTGACTGGAAGTTTGAGCCATAGGTTTTATTTTACAAATATTAATTTTTCCCCATCTCAATTTTGGAGCTCAAATCCCTGATACTGGCCTTAGGCGAGATTTGCAGTGGGGAAGTCCCTTTCTCTTTTCTTTCTTCTTTCTTCTTGATAATCTCTATCTTTCTAAAGGTTTTTTTTCTTTTCCAGAGGTAGAGCTTGGATGTAAAAAGAAAACTCAGAGACTGAATTATTATATCCGGCAGGGGTACGCCCTCAATTTTACCGAAGGCTAACATGCCGGCTATGATCATAAGAACTGTAGCGCTTATCAAAAAGAGGAAGAATTGGTCAGGTAGGGCAAAATAAATATAAAAAGCAATAGCGCCGGCTATGGCGAAGTAAATAAATTTTTTGAAACTTAATGGTCCGATAATAACAGGATCTCTTTCTAAATACTTGGGTACTTTAAATTGCATTTTTTAATTTTATCATAAAGAAAAACAAAAAGAAATAAACAGTTGTTTGGATTTTTTTGGATAAAGGATTATGCTATAGATAACATTGTTGCTTTTATTTTATGAAAAAATATTGATTGTTGAAGACGAAAAAGGCTTAGCTGAAAGGTGTAAGGCCAAGTTTCAGAACAATCAGTTTCGCATTGTGCTCAATTATTCTGCTGAAGCGGCGTTAGGCTTTTTGAAAAAAGATAAGCCTGATTTAATTCTTTTAGACATTCTCTCGCCTAGGTAGAGCGGTATCGCATTGTTAGAAAAAATAAGAGGAGAGAGAAAATAACGAGAACCTTAAAGTACTTGTTTTCTCCAATTATGATAATCCTGAAATCAGAAAAAAAGCTTTCTCTTTAGGCGTGGAAGGTTATCTGATTAAAACCCAATTTACACCCAGTCAGCTTTTAGAAGAGGTCTCTAATTTTTTTAAGAAGGATGACACCAAAAAGAAAATTGCTCATAATTGACAGTAGCGCTCTTATCCATCGGGCTTATCACGCTATTCCTTTTTTAAAAAACAAAAAAGGGGAAAAGGTGAATGCTGTATATGGTTTCTGTTCAATAATATTAAGGTTTCTTAAAGAACTTCAGCCTTCTTTTGTTGTCGCTGCTTTTGATTTGCCTGCCCCTACTTTTCGCCATCAGCAATTTGATGGCTATAAAGCCAAACGGCCAAAAACCCCGGCAGATTTATCTTCCCAGATGCCCAAAACAAAGGAGGCCTTAATGTCGTTCGGCATTTCTTTTTTTGAAAAAAAAGGATTTGAAGCTGATGATATAATCGGCACTATTAGTCAACGGGCTCGAAGAGCCAATCCTAATCTGGAGATTGTCCTTCTCTCCGGTGATCGAGACTTACTGCAGTTAGTAGATCAAAACATTCTTGTCTATCTCTTGGGACGGGGAGTTAAGAACACATTTAGCTATGACCTTAAAAGGGTGAGGGAAAGATACGAGGGGCTGGAGCCAAAACAGTTAATAGACTACAAATCCTTGAAAGGAGATGCGTCTGATAATATCCCAGGGGTGAGAGGGATAGGAGAAAAAATGGCTCTCTACCTCATAAAGCATTTTGGCAGTCTGAATAACCTTTATTCTGCCTTGGAGAAAGATAGCCCTAAGATAAGCAAGAGGATTAAAGAGCTGTTAAGGGAGTATAAGGAAGATGCTTTCTTAAGTCGTGAGCTGGTAAGAATTAAAAAAGATATTCCTATAGATTTTAAGTTAGATATGTTGCGCTGGGATAGTTTTGGTAAAGAAAAGCTAAATAACACCTTAAAAGAATTAGGTTTTAAAGGTCTGGCTGCCCGTGGGGAAGCACTTATTGTTTCCGAAGGAGAAGAAAAACAACAAGAGGTTCAGGGCCAGGAAAATCTTAGGTTATTCTGAAAACTTTGTCAGCTGACTCTTTATTTTTATCGGCTATCCATTTTTTAGATATTTTTTAATTGCCATCGGGTTGTGCTAAAATTAATAAATAAAAAAGTCGAAAAAATAATGTATCCAATCTTTTAAATGGTTGAAAGAATAATTATTTTTATTATTGGCTTGTCCCTTATTTTCTTATTGTCCCTTCTCATAATGGGTATTTTCCCTTATGAAGAATCCCTTCAACATTCAGCTGTAATAATCGGTACTGGTTCTACCGGGGGAACATATTTTCCCTTAGGCTCGGGAATGGCCAGGATTTTTAATATATATCTCAAGGATGTAGTCAGCTCGGCCATTGTTTCCCAGGGCTCTGTTGATAATATTAATATGATTGACAATAAAGAGGTGCAATTGGCCTTAGCCCAGAATGATGTTGTCTATTATGCCTATAATGGGTTAAGAATGTTTGAAGGAAAAGAAAGAAACTCTCTCAGAGCAGTCGCAACCCTTTATCCTGAGGTGATTCATGTAGTTGTGAGAAAAGACAGTCCGGTTAATAATTTTAATGATTTAATTGGTAAGAAAGTTGTTGTTGGAGCTGAACGGAGCGGTACAGCCATTAATGCTGAACAGATACTAAAGGCCTATGACATATATGAAGAGATAGAACCTGTGTATCTTGCCTTTGATGAAGCAATAGATCAAATCAGGAGCGGGAATGTCGCTGCTGCTTTTTTAACTATTGGCACGCCGGCCAAAGTGGTTACTGAACTAGCTAATGATGTTGGCGCCAAAATAATTGCTATTGATCAGGACATAATAGAAAAATTAGAAGAGGAGTATCCCTTTTACACAGCAGTAATTATCCCAGGAAGAACCTATCAAGGGGAAGAAGAAGATAAGAAAACTTTGGCCGTAAAGGCAATGATTGTTGTTAATAAAGAGTTAGGAAATAATTTGGTTTATCGTCTTGCCCAGGCAATATACGAGCACGTGGATGTCTTGGCTGAAGTCCATGATAAGGGTAAGGTTATTTCTTTAGAGGCAGCCCTGGAGGGCATTCCTATTCCCCTCCATCCTGGCGCAGAAGATTATTTTGGAAGATAAATATTAGATCAGGGCAGCAAGACGACAAGAGACATGTCAAAAAAACTATTTTTACAATCACTTAGTACTAGATTTCTAATTTTTTCTTTTCTCTCTATATTATTACCAATATCTTTGGTCAATATTTTTTCTTACTATACAACCAGAGCTGCCTTGATTGAAACAGTGATGGCTGACAATACCAGCCTTGTTTTAAGTATGACTAATGAAATAAGGAATGACGTCTTCACGCTTAAAGACACGCTTAAAACAGCCGGGTTAACGCTGGCAGTGGCTGATGATCTTGATGAAAAGAAGAGTATTTTGATTGCCTTGGCAGAAGGGTCTTCAGTCGTTAAGTCTCTCGCCCTCTTAGACGATCAAGGTCAGGAGCTTATTCGTTCTGATGACAGGGATGTGGAGAACAAAAGGAATAGTCCGGAATTCTATATTGCCCGGGAAGAAAATTATTATATTTCCAGTGCTGATTATAATCGCACCGAGAAGAAATCAAGTATTAATATCTCGGCTGCTCTCTCCGAGGGTTCTGACTTTAAAGGTGTATTGGTGGCTGAAATATCTGCTGATAGTATTTGGGAAAGAATGAGAATGATGACCTTAGGCTCTAATGACAGTAGCTATGTTTTTACCCAAGCGGGCCAGCTGGTTGCTCAATCAGTCGCTGCTGAAGATGCTCTTCAAGTAGAACTAGAAAGGATTTCGCTTAGAGATAGCTTAGAGAGGGATGCTGTTACAGAGGAGATTAGAACAGTGGCTGGTGATATGTTAAAGATCACTACTCCTGTCCCTGGGTTAGACTGGCAGATAACTGTTTTCCGCCCTCTGGAAGACCTCTATAAGAATATAAATTTGGTTAAGAATGAAGTTTTTGTTATCACGCTGTCGGTTCTCTTAATGGTTACGGTTGTGACAATGATTTTTGCTCGTTCTATTATTAGCCCGATTTATAATTTATACAAAAAGAGTAAATCAATTACTAGTTTAAGCGGAAAAAGAAAAACAGTCTCAGAAGAAAATCAGGAAACAGGTAATGAGATCGAATTATTATCAAGGCAATTTGATGTTATGGCTGAGGGCTTAAAGAAATATTATGCCGACCTTGAGGAATCAAAAAAAGTTTTAGAAATTAAAGTAAAAGCTCGGACGAAAGAATTGGAGGAAATGGCTAAGCACTTAGAAGAAACCGTTGAACAACGGACAAAAGAGTTAAAAGAAAGATTGGCTGAGTTAGAAAAATTCCATAAATTAACTGTTGGTCGGGAATTAAGAATGATTCAACTGAAAAAAGAACTTGAAAAATTAAAAAAGGGAAAACCCAAAACCAATAAAACAAAAAAGAAAAAATAATTTCTATGAGCCAAGGAAATTCTCTTAAAAAAGAAATAGATAGGTTGATGAATCTCAAAGAAGACTCAACGGGAGAGATATTGCGTACCCATGAAATTTATATAAGACACAGAAAAGGAGAAAAAGGATTGAGAGCGGTGGAAAAAGAAATGGCCGCCCTAGGCTATCATTTAACATGTGAAGAGTTAGAAAAATACCAATGGTATCCTGTTCAAATGAATACTCTTTTCCTTGTTCCTTCTAAGAAGATTTTTAATTGGGACAAGGACGAGATGTGGCAATGGGGTTCTTGGGCAGCTAAGATGCATTTCTTGACTAAGATGATGATAAAATATTTTACTTCTAAAGAACTCTTAGCTAAGAGTGCAAATAGGAACTGGAGAAAGTATTATACTCAGGGAGAGCTTATCTTTGCCTTTGAAGAGAAGAAAGGCACAGTAGAAGTAAAAGATTTTATTATATACCCAGGCCATCTGGATTATCTTGCAGGGTATCTTTATCAGATTGCTAGTTTGGTTATGCCTCCGGAGAGGTTGGAACTTGAACCTCTTAGAACAGACAAGTTAGATTGTCATTTTTTAGTTTAACTTGGTAAATAGCTAATGGTTGATAAAAACAAAAAACAAAATAATACGGTTGAGGAAGAAAAGAATAAAGAGATGCTCCTTGCTAGGGCTCAAGAAGACTTGAATGACTTAGAGAGATATATTGAAGAATTCACGACTTTTCTCCCTCTAGCTGTTTGCACTATTAATCCTCTTAACATGATCATGGGGGTTAATAAGGCTTTTTGTGAGCTTGCTGGTTATGAGGAGATAGAAGTAATAGGTAAAAATGTAGAGCAGCTATTCCGAAAGAAAAAAGCGTTTAGAAGAATTTCCCAAGATCTATTAATCAAGGAGAGTACTGGTTATAGCCAGAAGATGATACTTGTCACTAGCAAAGGGCAGGAAATACCGGTTAATATATCTCTTTCACCCCGCAAGAATGAGAATAATGATTTTTTAGGTTTTTTTATTGCTCTCTCTGATATTACTGAGTTTGAAGAATTAAGAACGAACTTGGAAAACAAGGTAAGAGAGAGAACCAAAAGCTTAGAAGAGCAGGCCGAAGAATTAGAAAAATCAAGAATAGCTTTGATGAATGTTTTGGAAGATGTCGAAGAAGCTCGGGATAAGGCAGAAGAAGAGAGAGATAAAACACTAGCTATTTTTGAAAACTTTCCGGAAGCTATTTTCTTTTTTGACAGAGAAGATAATCTTAGTTACGTCAATGACAAGGTAAAGGAATTCTTTAATCTAGGGCCGGAAAAAATCATTGGTGAGAACATCAAAGACGTTGCTAAGGAAAGAAATTTAAAAACTCTCTTTAAGGTTTTGGGGAAAGAGCTTAAGGCAATTGCTAAAGAAGAGTTAAGTCCGCGGGAAGGTTTAATTCTAGAGCTGTCAGCCATTCCTGTTATTCATTCCGAGAACAAAATTGGGACAATGATTACTCTGCGAGATGTTACCCGGGAGAAAACAATAGATAAACTAAAAACAGAATTTGTTTCTATTGCTGCTCATCAGCTAAGAACACCTTTGTTGGCAACTAAATGGGCTCTTAAGATGATCTTAGAAGGAGATCTAGGAAAGATTTCTAAAAAACAAAAGGAATTTTTTTCTAAGACTTATGTTAGTAATGAAAGAATGATTAGGCTGGTTGACGATCTTTTAAATGTTACTCGGATAGAGGAGGGAAGATTTTTATCTAATACCAAGAAAGAAGATATAACTAATTTGATGGAAAGGGTACTTGGTCCTGCCAAGGAAAGGGCTGAAAGAAAGGGCGTAGAATTGAGATTAAAGGGTTTAGATAAAAAAATTCCGGATATCCCGGTTGATGTTGAAAAAATATCTTTAGTTTTTCAGAATCTAGTGAACAACGCTATTTATTACACAGAACCTGGCGGTCATATAGAAGTTGCTCTTAAGCATCAAAAAGAGTTAGACCAGATACTTGTTAGTGTGGAGGATACAGGCATTGGCATACCCAAGAATCAGCACAAGCGGGTCTTCTCAAAGTTTTTTCGGGGATCCAATGCTATCAAAACAGAAACAGGAGGCACAGGCTTGGGGCTTTTTATTAGCAAGAATATTGTTAATGCTCATAGAGGCAAGATATGGTTTGAATCAGAGGAGAATCAGGGAACTACTTTTTATTTTACCTTGCCTGTGTTTAAGTTAGCTAAAGAGGCAAAAGAGGCAAATGCTAAGCCAAAAGACCTCTTTTAGGCAGATGAGCAGTAAAAGACTTTTTTTAAAAATAATTAGTGCTATAATATAGAAAAGCTGAAAAACAATCTTTTAACTATGTCTAAAAAAGTTTTAATTATTGAAGATGAAAAGATTCTCCACAATCTTTTAAGGGATAAATTAGGAAAAGAAGGCTATAATGTTGTAGTAGCTGTTGATGGCATTGAAGGCTTGGAGAAGATTAAGTCTGAGGGACCGGATCTTATCCTACTTGATATTATAATGCCTCGTAAAAATGGCTTGGAACTATTGGAAGAAATACAGGGAGATGAAAAACTGAAAGAAATCCCTGTTATTATAATCTCTAATTCTGGCCAGCCAGTGGAAATAGAAAAATCTCGGGAGCTAGGAGCTGATGATTGGTTAATAAAAACAGAGCTTGACCTCTATGAGGTGGTGGAAAAGGTTAAAAAACAAATTAGTTAATAATTTAAAAAATCTATGACTACAATATTAATAGTTGAAGATGATAAATTTCTCAGGGAGCTAATGGTCGGAAAACTGTCTCAGGAAGATTTTAAAATAATTGAAGCTGTTGACGGTGAAGGAGCGTTAAAAAAACTTAAAGATTTTTCACCTGACCTAATCCTCTTGGATTTAATTCTGCCGGGGGTAGACGGTTTTGAGGTGTTGTCAAAGATAAAAGAAAACGCTAACACTTCTTCAATCCCGGTTATTGTTCTTTCTAACCTTGGTCAGCGAGAAGACGTTGAGAGAGGAATGAAGCTAGGAGCTGTGGATTATTTGGTTAAAGCCCATTTCACCCCCAACGAAATAATTGATAAAGTTAAAAATACTATTAAGCAGTAGAAACCTTTCCCCTGCTAATTTTCTAGAGAGCCTAAGGCAGTTTTTG
>JAGYMG010000139.1 GCA_018400675.1 bacterium | reverse complement strand
CTGCTTTCAATTGATTTAATTCAACTTCGTCATGCTGATGTTCGATAAAATAGTTAAAAAGTTGGTAGGTGATAACCTTGAATCCATGGGAATAGTATTCTTCGATATCTTGAGTAAACTTGCGCCAGTCAGATTCTTTCCAACTGCCAAGATTGGTATAAGTCCGCAAAACCTCAAGCATACCCATTACCTCCTGCGAGGCACCCCTTCTTCTTCTTTTGGCAATATCTGTTACTGTCGCCAAAAAGAGCTTAAAACCACCGGAAGCAATAATCTTTTTAGTTACATCTTGGTAGCCGCCTACCTTATCTTTAGATTCGCCCAGCATCCTGATTATCCGGGTTAAAGGATTGTTTAACGGTAAGGCTTTTCTTAAACTTTCAAAATTAGCTATGGTTTTGCCAATATTTTTAAGGCTATCCAGACATAGTGGCAGGTTATCGTGAGTTATATCCAGAAGTGATTCAATTTGTCCGTATTCAGCTACCAAGATTTGGATATCACTGTCTGCACTGGTATAACTAACATAACTATTAATGCTATTACATATCTGCTTACCGAATCCTTCTTGTTCTTCTTCAGGATAGGTATTTATCTCCCTTTGTACTTTCTCTGTAAGCCGCTTAACACTATTTAACCAGAAAATCTGGGAATCGATCAATTCCGAGTATTCTTTAAAGATATAAATCAGGCTTTCTATTTTATTTCTACTTACTATTTTCTCCCAATCATCCTCGGATAAAGCACCCTCGTTTGCAGAAACAATAGAAGCAACCGCTTTTACTGCCCAGGAAGAAATCTTTTCATCTTGATGGCCTAACAATTCAATTACCTGAGACAACAAGCCGGCACCTGTAACCGGCTTGATTTTTACTAAAGCTTCAGCATAGACACCGCTGTCGTCATTTTCCAACGCCTTAATCAAGGCAGGAATAGCTTCCTTAGCAGCCGGGCCGATTTGGCCCAGGGCTTGAGCGGCAGCTGCGCGGACACCGCTGTCGTTTATTTTTAATAACTTAAGCAATAAAGGTATATCTTTTGTTGAACCGGCTATTTTAACTAAGACTTGGTAGGCGGTTTCGCGGAGGACAAAGTCATCATCCTCCAACGCCTTAATCAAAGCAGGCAGAACTTTCGGGATGGCCGGGCCGATTTCTCCAAGGGCTTCGGCGGCGTCTGCGCGGATAAAATAACCGCTGCCTTTTTTCAATACCTTAATCAAGGCAGGAATAGCTTCCTTAGCAGCCGGGCCGATTTGGCCTAAAGCTTTAGCGGCGACTGCGCGGACACCGCTGTTACCATCTTCCAGCGCCTCAATTAAAGCAGATACAACTTCCGGGGTGACCGGGCCGATTTGGCCTAAAGCTCCAGCGGCGACTTCGCGGACATAGTTGTGATCATCTTCCAGCGCCTTAATCAAGGCAGGAATAGCTTCCTTAGCAGCCGGGCCGATTTCTCCAAGGGCTTCTGCGGCGGTTTGGCGGACACCGCTATCTGAATCAGCCAAATCAGCTAGATAGCGTTTTATTTTTAGCTCAGTAGTTAAAGCGCCGAGTTTTTCCAGGGCATCGTAGGCGGCATCACGGACACCGCTATCTGAATCAGCCAGCTTCCCAATCAAAGGCTCGACTGCCCGGAGGTCGCCGATTTGGC
>JAGYMG010000138.1 GCA_018400675.1 bacterium | reverse complement strand
AATAGCCGAGGAAATAACCTGAGTAGTGCTCAAGGGTATCCCGGCCAGACTCTGGATGCCAATAATTATTGCTGAAGAGGTTTGGGCTGAGAACCCATGGATAGGTCTAATCTTATATATCTTCCTGCCTAAGCTTCTAATAACTGCCTGGCCACCAAAATAGGTCCCTGTAGCCATAAAGAGACCGGAACCTAAGATAACCCAGAGAGGAACAGTAAATTCAGAAAGGAATCCCCCGGCTATCAAGGAAATAGTAATAATCCCTATAGCATTCTGGCTGTCATTCATCCCATGGGAGAGAGCACTGGCCGAACTGGAGAATATCTGACCTAAGCGAAAGGTTTGAGAAATCTTAAAGGGAGAAATAGAACGAGTAAAAGAAAACTTGTCTAGGACTCTAATAAACCAGGATAGTATTAGCATTAAGACTATTGCTAAAGAGAAACCGACGATAGGAGCTATGATCATGCCAATAACTATCTTTATTAACCCGGAGGCAATTAAGGCAGAAGTGCCTACTGAGATTATTGCCGGACCCATCAGGCCTCCTATTAAGGAATGTGTAACCGATACGGGAATACCAAACTTAGTTGAAAAGGCCACCCAAGTAATAGCTCCTATCAGGGCAAAGATTAAAAAGGTCTGAGTGATTATCTCAGGCATTACAATTCCCTTGCCAATAGTCTTAGCCACCTCAGTAGTAATAAAAGCCCCTAAGAGATTAAAGACAGCAGCTAGAGCAATAGCTTTTTTAAAAGAAAGAGCCCGGGTAGATACACTCGGGGCAATAACATTAGCGGCATCATTAGCTCCATTCCAGAAGTTATAGAACCAAGCCAAAATAACGACTATTATTATCAGTATAATCTCCATCAGCGGTTTTTAATTAATATTGATTCCAGGGTATTACCAATATCCTCACAGCAGTCGATAGCCATCTCCAAGGTCTCATAGATCTCTTTTAGCTTTATCCTCTCTAAATTCCTCTCAGGTGTTATTTCTGATGTATTCATCAGGTGCTTTAAGGCGTTCCGGTTAATAACATCTCCCCTATTCTCCAGCTCATTGAGTTCTTGGCAAAGGAGATGGATATCATCCTGATACTTGCCCAGGTGCTGGATCTCCTTCATTCCCTTATTTATCTTCTCAACTGCCTGAGTCAAGATATCAGCATATGCCCCGATTTCTTTAGGAAAGGGCTTAGCTATCTTATAGATAGACATCCTGTTTACTGCTCTCTCAATGTAGTCCATGATGTCATCTAACTTCTGCCTCAGGATATCAATATCATCACCCTCCAAAGGGGTAATAAAGCTCCTCCTCAGATGATCGACAACATCGTGTCCCAGGGAATCAGCTTCTATCTCTAATTCCTCTAATGTCTGAGCCAGCTCTTCTAACTGCTCTGGCTCCTTAACAACCCTATCTAAAATCTGGGCTGCCTCGGTCAGTTTCTCAGCTTGTTTCTCAAAGAGATTATAGAATACCTTATCTTTAGGAAATAGATTAATCATATCAATTCAACTATTATAGAATATCACCAGAATTATTATCGAGCAAATCACTTATCCACTGTTTAATAAAAAATGCCCATCTTCCTGGGCTATTTTTGATTCAGAATGATTTTAGGATAACCAGTGATAAAATCCTTTTATCCCGGAA
>JAGYMG010000137.1 GCA_018400675.1 bacterium | reverse complement strand
GCTTGTCTGGCTGTCTGCAGAAGAGGGGTTAGAGGAAATTAAAAACGGCTTAATTTACACCAAGGATTATTTTCAAGATTATTTAGGGATTCATTCAGACGAAGCGGAACCCGATACGGTTTTATTGGGGACAGCTTACGATGACGATTTGCTCATTTTAAGCAGAGGGTTATTGACAGTTAATGGTAATCTTCAAGTTACCGGCCTAATCAACGGCAAAGATTTTGATGAAAATGTTGCTATGTTAAATGAGGAGGAAACTATCGTAGCCGATTGGGACAATTCCCTTCATCCTTGGGATATCTCTGAAGAAACTAATTTAGTAACAGGTAAAGGGATCGCTTTATTAAATGACACTTTAACAGTTACCGGAACAAAAGGTTTAATTCAAACAACTGAAGGCCTGGCTACCACTGGAGTTTTGGAAGAGTTGCACACTTTAGGCGCAGCAACGAAAGAAGGATGCTTTATTGTAGCTTCCAGCACCGGGTCTTTCACCTACAAGTCAGGATCAGAAGCCAGATCCGAACTGGATTTGGTAATCGGGGAAGATGTTCAAGCTTATGATAAAGACCTAAAAGCTTTAGCCGAACTTACAGAAACCGGTATTTTAGTCAGAACAACAGATCATACTTATACCGAAAGACAAATTGAAGGAACTGATTATGAAATCTTAGTGGAAAATGGAGACGGAGTAAGTGATAATCCTACCTTATCCCTTCCTTCAGCGGTTAATTTAGGCGATGCTTCTTCTCTAACAACTGACGAAATTAAAGCTTATGATAACTCCGGCTTAAAACTTTCTGACGCTAACGACAACGGTATTTTTATTGAAGACGGAGGGCAAGTGGGCATTGGTGATACAACTCCTGATTACACTTTGGATGTTAACGGCACCGGCAGATTTGTCGGCAATTTAGATGCTGATGGAATTACAGGTACTTCCTTTACTATTGGAGCCAATACTTTGACTACAGAGTTTGCCTATTTAGATGGCTTAAATCAGTCTTTAGATACAACTTCCGCTCCAACTTTTGCTACCCTTAACACCGGCCAGGGAGCCAATGAGCTCTATGACATGGATCAAAATGTTTTGACGACATCAACTCCCACTTTCGGAGGATTAACCCTCACAGGGAATCTAGCTTTGGGAGCTAATGCTTTAACCACCACCAATACCGGCTTGGTTTCCAATTTAAACGCTGATTTATTAGACGGACATAGTTCAAGCTATTTTCAAACAGAGGATCCCGATTTAACCGCATTAGCTGCTTTATCTTCAACCGGCATTGTCACCAGAACTGCTGCCAATACTTACATTGAAAGAACCATCACCGGAACAGTTAATGAGATAACCGTTACCAATGGCAATGGAGTAAACGGCAACCCTATCCTATCCCTGCCTTCAGAAGTTAATCTAGGAGATGCTTCTTCTTTAACGACTGATCAAATTAAAGCTTATGATAACTCCGGCTTAAAACTCTACGATGACAATAACAATGGTATTTTTGTAGAAGACGGAGGACAGGTAGGCATAGGAACAACAACACCCGAAACCGGATTGGATATACTGGACAGTACAATAGTGCCTCTTCATCTCAGATCGTCTGCTACCCAATCATTCCTTAAGTTTTTTACAGGATCTTCCACTTCAAGAGGATATATTGG
>JAGYMG010000136.1 GCA_018400675.1 bacterium | reverse complement strand
AGCCACTAACTTCTTTTTCCCGGCTTTTTTTAATACCTCAGCCGAAGATCTAATAGCTTCAAAGATCTCATTAGTTTCTCTTTCACCTAATACCTGGCTGTATTGTTTATAATAATCTTCCAAAGAATGAGAAGAAGGGGCTACCTTATATTTAAGCAACTCACGAGTTAAGTAAGAATTATTTTGTGCGCATTTAACCAAGACCTTTACCATTCTATTCCAAAGTTCCGGATTGTTTGAGAAATTATCTTTTATCGTCCTGACTGTCTTTTTAATTTGAGGGCTGGTTAATTTCAAAGCTTGTTCGGCCTTAACCAATACCTCTTCTAAACTCGCGCTGTTTTCTAGAGCTGAAGAGCTTGTTAATAAGGAGCTGCTGGAGCTTCCAGTTTCCGGCTTAAAGGTTAAAGCGTCTTCATAAAGTAAATTATAATTTGTCGCGCTGCGTATCCAGCTGAAATCGGTGTTGATGGCATTAGCCACAAGCGTTTGCCAGTTATCCTTATTTGAATAAACAACTAAAGCTCTTTCTATAGCTTCTCTCAAGCTCGCGAGAGAATAATCAGAAAAGATAAAACCGTTGCCTTTTCCGCTTGAAGCGTCGAATTCTTTTATGGTATCAGCCAGGCCGCCGACCTTCCTTACGATTGCTATAGTTCCGTAACGGGAAGCCATCATCTGGGTTAGGCCGCAAGGCTCATAAAGAGAAGGAACCAAAAACATATCCGCGCCCGCGTATATCATCCGCAACGGCTTACCGGAGATAAATTGAGGCAAGACATAAGCTCTCCCCGGATATTCCCAAGGAAGGTTTCTTATTAAATCTATCGCTTCCTTATGGTATTCCGGGCCGGCAATAATTAGTTGCAAGTTGGGATATTGATTCAATAGTTCTCTGGCAATCGGAGCGATTAATTCTATGCCCTTTTGTTCATCTAAGCGGGCAACCATCGCAACAACAACTGCGCCAGGATCTTCTTTTAAGCCTATTTCTTTTTGTAAACCAATTTTATTAACAGGCTTTTTTTCCATAGCGTCTTCGGATGAATAATTAGACTCAATTAAACTATCGGTACGCGGGTTAAAAAGATGATAATCTATCCCGTTTAATATGCCTACAAAATCTATTCCTTTATCCTCCAACACACCGCCCAGGCCGTAGCTGCCTTCGGGGCTTTTCATCTCCTCGACATGAGTCTGGCTAACTGTATTAGTTTTATCCGAATAAATTATCCCGCCTTTAAGCAAGCTGAAATTTCCGTAAAACTCTAATCCTTGCATATTAAATTCTGAATCCGGCAAGCCGGTCTTAAAATACTCAGCCCCAGGACAATTTCCCTGATGCCTTATATTATGAACCGTAAAAATACCCCGGCTGGCCGAAAAATAATCTTTATATTCAAGATGGGCTTTCATATAAACCATCGCTAAAGCCGCCTGCCAATCATGAGCATGTAATATGTCGGTTTTAATACCTAGCCTTTTGATTGCTTCAAGAGTTCCGCGGGAAAGGGCTATCGACTGCTCAAGAGCCACCTGGTCTTTATAGGGGCGGCTGGTTAAATCAAAGTGCTCCAATGTGTAAATAGAGATATTACCCAGCTGAGTTCTCTCTAGATTAAACTCAACAGTTCTTCCGCCAATATCGACTGGCAAATTGCCTAAATCTTTGAATTCTAAACTGCCTTTACCG
>JAGYMG010000135.1 GCA_018400675.1 bacterium | reverse complement strand
CATCATCCCACATACCTGTACACTCCTTACTGCTTGGTGAACTTCTATGAATTACATCATACTAGCTTAAGAGTAATTACGCAAAATTTTATTTTCTTACCCTGTGCCACCACCTGCAGTCCAGCACTACCTGCAAAGAAGGTAAAAAAACCGTGTGTTTTTATAAGACCTTAGCCTTTCTATTTGCCTTCGCCCATTTTTACAATTATTATTCAAAGAAAAATGCGGAGGCCCTCGGATGCCAAAAAAACGCCTTAACCTTCCTCTCACCAATCCCTCATTAGGGTTCATTTTTACTGTTTCCCTAGTGCTAATACTATTCAGCGGCTGTTCAGGTCCGCCTGAATCGGAAGCTGAAACCGATGCCAGCCCACAGGCACAACCGCCCTTGGCAGTAGAAGCTCTGGAAGTAAGCACAGGACCGCTGATCACCCAAATTACCGGCTCCGGTACAATATCCGGTAGCAGCGAAGCCCTGGTGGTAAGCCAAACCCAGGGAATCATCGAGCAGGTGAGTTTCGAGTTAGGCCGGAAAGTTGCAAAAGGCGAGACTCTGGTACAGGTAGATTCAGAGATCGCCCGCTTAAACATGGAGCAGGCGGGTGAGCAGCTGGAAAATGCGCGTATCGATTATCAAACCAAACAGAGGTTAGTAGAGCAGGGCGGTGCTTCGAGGGCCGAACTATTGCGGGCCCGCAGTGCCTTGCGGGGAGCCGAAGCCCGTTACAAACAGACCCAGAAAACCTTCGAAGACTGTTCAATCACCGCTCCTATTTCGGGCTATATCGCTGAAAAACAGGCCACCGCCACTATCGGTAACTACCTCTCCCCGGGAATGCAGGTGGCCAAAGTAGTAAACCTGGATACACTCCGTCTGCAGCTCTCGGTTGGTGAAGGGGTAATCGGGCAGGTCCAGGAGGGTTCTTCCGCCACGGTAACTATACCTGCCGCATGTGAGGGGCAGAGCTTCTCGGCTCAGGTCACAGCGATTGCCGCCGGCAGCGATCCCGGAACCGGAAGTTATCCGGTGGTGTTGGAGTTTGAAAACCAGTGCGGTACCGCCGTAAAATCGGGGATGTCCGCCGAAGCCTCGATCACACCGGCCGGGGACAGGGAGGTTCTTATTATCCCCTCCGCCGCCTTAGCCCGCCGCAATGAACAGGAGGTGGTATTTCTTGCCGATCAGGGCACTGTGAAAGTGCAGCCCATCAGCCAGGGCCGTCGGGTGGGAAATCGAATAGAGGTTGTGCAGGGCCTGCAAGCCGGAGACCTGTTGATTATATCGGGTATTACCAGTCTGAGTGAGGGTGATTCGGTGGCGGCAACTAAAGTCGGAGAGAGCGGGAGTTGGCAATGAGTATAGGTTCATTTTCAGTCCGCAACCCGGTATTAATCAATATCCTAATGGTTACTCTGCTGGTATTAGGGGTGTTCAGTGTAGTACGCCTGCCGAAGGAGCAGTTTTCGGAGGTCCCCTTTTACTGGGCAAATATCGTGGTTCCCTATCCGGGCGTCTCAGCTGAAGACGTAGAAGAAACTGTCACTATTCCAATCGAAAACCAGTATAGGGATATTGAAAAACTGAAAAGAATTCAGTCGGTTACCAGTGAGGGGCTCTCACTAGTGCGTATCGAGTTTGACGACGGAATCTCAAGCAGAGAGTTTGATAAGCTGTTCCAGGAGGTACAGACCCGCTTCGGGAAAGTCAGC
>JAGYMG010000134.1 GCA_018400675.1 bacterium | reverse complement strand
CAGCTTCTGCCTGCATCCTTCCATACCTACGGGCAACCCGTTGATACTGGCGCCTTGCTTTTTCTTTCCCATCACCGCCTAAACCAAACAAATTCATAAGCGGCTTTAAGATCATCCCCATAAGGCTTCTATGGCGGGGGCCCCGGTAATCTTCATAAAAATCAGCACCCATTTCATAATATCCTACTGCCAGCTCTAAAGTTTCACCCCAAAGCCGGTCAGCTTGGGCCTCTAACTCGTGTATTCTTTGCGGAATACCGCTGGCATCTATACCGGTCAGCTTATCAGCTAGCCTCTGGTGGGCAGCTTTTGATTGTTCAGCACCTAAGAGGCGGGTTATCTCAGCTAAAGCTAACCTTTCATCTAACTCACTCTCTGCATTATAAAATCCGTTCAAGGTATAAAGAAGCCTCAAATCGCTTTCTACCTCGGCAAAGTCTAATTGGCTTTCCATCAGCCAAACTAAATGTTGATTGAACCTGTCTGCTTCTCCGGCCTTTGTCTCTTCTACATACCCCAATCCTAAAACAATACCTAACCAGTTTATAGAATCCAATACATTAGTTCCTAAACTCAAAGTTATCCTTCTTCCTTTACCTCGGTTGTGTTCAGCCTGAGCCATAACTGCTTCTAAGGAACTTTCTTCATCAGACAGATTAAAGTCTTGTGCCTGGTTTAACAGGGAATCTATGCTGGATAGGCCGCTAATATCTTCATACCCGGCCTCTTCTCCTCTTTTATCTCTATTATCAGGTTCCTGCTCAGACGTTTCTGCATCCCCCATAGTAAAAAAGGCTCTCTCTAATTGCAACCTGGCCATTCGAGAAATAATTTCCGGGCTCCGGCTTCTATCCCTTTCTGCATACTCGTCTAAGATATCTATCTGCATATCAAGATACTCAAGCTCAGCTCTTTCTGCTTCCGGATTAGAAACCTCTACTACACTAACCGGCCCACCCATAGAACCTAAAGAAAAACTAAGGTTTGCTCCGCTCACAACCCACTGTCCATCTGTGCTTAGCCCTATTCTCAAGTTAGAAAATACCCCTTCCCGGCTTCTTTCCGCCTCGGCAAAATCACCGTTTATAACCCGGTGAAACAGGTGAACCGCTCTCCTGGCATTATTTATCTTCCTGCTACTCTTAAATAATGAACCCAAGAAAGGTATCTTGCTAAGTATCGGTACGTCATTACGTTCTCTTCCGTCCTCGATACCCCCCTCAACATTTCTCCAACTCAACATAATAAGGCTTAATAAGCCTAATACTTCCTGATTAACTTCTTTGAAGTTAGCTTCATCTTCTGCCTGGCTAAGCCGGTCTAATCCTATACCGCCTTCTATCACCCCTTCGTTTAATAAATGATTAAAGGCTTGCCTTGTAGAATAAGGAACTTCTATCTTATTACCATAAATATCCTGCAATAACTGCCTGGCTCTATCTATTTGTTCCTGAGAATACTGGACATCCACTTTTTCCCCGTTTAAAACCTTCCTTACAAAGTCCAGCCTCTCCTGAGAAACTCTCTCTCCGGAAACAGCTTGAATAATATATTCACTATAGAAAAGTATTCGAGCCCGGTATAAAGAATTAATCATCTCTAAAGCAGCATCCTCAAACACCTGGTTAATATCTAACTCTTCGCCGTCTTCTATATACTGTGCTAAAAACCCTGTACTATCCCAGTTCTCTTCTGTCTGCTCATACCATTGCT
>JAGYMG010000133.1 GCA_018400675.1 bacterium | reverse complement strand
AATAAATGAGTTAGCCAAAACTCTAATCCATGAGGCAGCAGCTATAGCCGGTTACAGTCACGGCCAAGCCAGCCAGATAGAAACTGTAGTAGATATAACAGCGGTAACTTCAGGTAGTCATCAGCCTTTGGTTATGGGCCAAAACTTCTTCCCCGGGCCGTTGGTATTTGGCGATAATGCTAAAAGAGAAGATCTTCAGGAATCTTTTCCAAAGTTTAGTTATAAAGACCTACAATTTAATCCGGCCAATGTTCAGGCATCAAAAGAGGTAGTGCTTAAGGTAAGACCTTTTAACGGCGGGTTGGGCACAGGCTTGGAGAGAGCCTCATATCTAAGAAAGCTATGGAAGAAATTAGGCAGAAAAGGTGATCCTGAGCAGATAGAGGGAAAAGACCTCTTAGGTGCTAAAGCCTCAGATATCTTCTTTGACGCAGAAGGCAAACTAATTTGTGTTTCTGAAATTAAGATAAAACGCTTGTTAAAAGAGGTAACCGAATCTGAATACGCAGGCATAATCTATCAGCAGATGACAGCAAAAGGCGCAGAAGAGCTAATAGAGAAGATGTTAGCAGGCCAGCGCCAAACTATCAGCCAAACTGAAGGCATATCTTTAGCTGACACTGTAGTTATCCCGCAACTTCCGGTTATCTGGGCTGGTAAAGACCAAACCATGACCTTCTTAAGCGACCAACCCCTTGCTCCCGGCGGCCATGGCCACCTAGGCTACATTATAATCAATGACGTCTACAGCCAGAAATTGCCAGATGATAACCTTACCTATATAGATGCAGGCTACAACGAAGACGGGATAAACAACATGCCCGATCCGGTGATGTGCGGCTGGATGAAAAAAGATAATGTTGCTATAGCGATGGTAACTACCACAAAGACCGGCCTGGACCAAAAGGGTGGCCAAATTGGAATAGAATTAACTACCGATTCAGAAGGCAACCAAAGGCTTGTATTAAACATCATGGAGAAAGCCCAGGCTGAAGCAGCCGGAGATAAACAGAAAAAACTCTTTGCTCAGATGGGACTTAGAGAAGGCGATTCAGAATCCTTCTTCAACACCAACATGGCCCTAACCAACAGAAGCCTGCTGCATCCGTTCCTGCAGGATTTAGTATCATATATTGGAATAGATGCATTTTTAGATATAATTCATCCGGACCTAATCAAAAACAAAAAAGATAAACAAGGAAAAACCTGCTACCAGTTAGAAGGTGCCTGGGGGTCTGTAATCCTAAACCTAAACTGCTATGTAACTCTAAATAAAGATACAAACCTAAACACAGAAGATAACCCGGTAACTGTCAAAGATCTACTTAATAAACACAACATCAACCACTTTTTGGCAGTTATAAACGTAGAAGAAGAGTACCGTGACCTATTCTTCTCTCCAATTAAGAGTGCTTCTGATGCCTGGCTTCAGACCGAAAGCGGCCTTTATGAACTTGATACCCAAACCTGGAAGCTAAAAAGGACTCAAAAAGGCTCACTACCTGCCTTATCTTTTGATGACCGCTATAAGGATCTACAAACCTTACTTGATGCTTTAGCCGGCACAAAAATAGAAGGCCTAACCAAATTCAGCTTAAAAGGAAAAGTAAAACTGCAAAACAGCTTGCTCAAAGGAACTGTAGAGATTGAAAACAAATTAGATAAAGAAGTAGATATAGTTGAGCTAACCGGACAAAATGTATTTGAGGATATAAGAGTAA
>JAGYMG010000132.1 GCA_018400675.1 bacterium | reverse complement strand
GGCGATTGGGGCAGACCGGCTAACAAAGCAGATTCGGATAAACTTAAATCATAAGGTAGCTTCTGAAAAAAGCGCAGCGAGGCAGCTTTAACTCCGTAGATATTTCCTCCGTAAGGAGCAAGCTCAAAGTAAAGGTTAAGAATCTCTGCTTTTGAATATTTTCGCTCAAGATAAAATGCGTGTACTGCTTCAATTACTTTATTAAAAAAGGTTCTTTGTTTTGGTGCAAGCAACCTTATTACCTGCATGCTGATAGTAGAAGCTCCGGAGATAATTTTTCCGGCTTTAAGGTTTGAAGTTGCCGCACGCATAACTGCCAGCGGGTCAACGCCGGGATGCTTAAAGAAGCGTTTATCTTCAATGGATAAGGTGGCTTTTGAAAAATTGTGGTTTATACTTTGTAGGTTAACCGGCATAATCCAGGAATCATTTTGTCCGGTAAAGGCTCTTAAGATATTTCCTTGGCGGTCATAGATGATTTTTGAGTACTTAATTTGCGAGATCTTTTCTTCCGGAAAAGGAAAAAGCGCAAGGATTGCCCGGTAACCGATAAAAGTAAAGATTACCAGAGCTAAAACTGCAAAAGCTATCCGTTTAATTAATTTACTCACCTACAGAAACCCTTCCTCTTCCGTTGATACTCTTAATTGTCGGATCATACATACAAGAGGCAGTTATTGCCGGTAAAACAAAATCACCTTTAGTTACTGCTCTGGCTGCATAATAAAAGTGGTTGCTGCCTGTTTTGTCTAAATCGGTAAAAAGAAGCAGGCGGTCATCTCTGATATCAATATGATCCGGTTCAAAGGCATCATTTCCAATCCAGCCAATAAATTCAGTTGAAGCTAGCCTGGGATTCTCGATCTCAAAACAAGCCGGAAGTAAATCTTCTACGATAAGATTCTGATAAGCAAATTCGGCATCAATTTCAATGCCGACAATTACAATATCGCCTTGTTTTATTGTATTGGCTGCTAATTTTGTGCCGTCTTTTTTAAATAATGTTCTTCTTACCTTAATTCCGGAATCAACTTCCTTCTGCCGGCCGGAAGCTGGTACCCCTTCTGCACTCCACCAATAATAAGCTCTGCCTTCTCCTTGAATATCAATTGCAACTTCTTTGCCGCCTAAATCAATTGCCGCTAGCTTTGCTTCGGTTTGGTCATCAAAGCCTGCGATCATATTTTTGCCTACAGAAATGCTACCGGAATAATCTGCAGTTTGAGTAGCTAATTGGCGGGCGTATTTACCTAAAGCAAGTAAGGCTTGAGCGTTGTTTTGGGTAGTACCCCAGTTTCCGTTTTTCATTGAGTCCTCCAGGCGCTTCACTAAAATCGGAACCATTCTGTGGCCGGGAGCAATATCCAGATAAATTGAAAGGGCTATCGAATTTTCTTTTACATACGAGCGCAAAAACCCACCACTATCCCGCTTAACTTGGTTATTCTTTAGGCCCTCACCTAAAATATCTGTTACTGCCTCACTATCGCCTAAAAAAGAAAGGCTTGCAGCAAGGTAAAACCGGGAAGACGAAAGCAGCTTATCTTTTTGCTCCTGTAACCTTCTTACCCAGGACTGCTTTAGCCGGCCTGACTTTGCGAGGACAAAAGCCGCATAAGTTTTTAAATCCAGGGAGACTTCTTTTGAATCTTTAGCAAGAAGTTTTTTAAGGTAATTTAGGGCTTCATCTTTTCTTTTTTCTGGTACAGAATAACCGGCCTGGTCTG
>JAGYMG010000131.1 GCA_018400675.1 bacterium | reverse complement strand
GTGCAACATTCACATCCTTTGATAGCTTATCAACTATATCCTTGACACTGCCGATTACAAGATCAGCTTTGCCGAGTAAGCCTTTGCCTTCTGTGTCTACGCCGATAGTTAACATCCCTGAAGCTTTGATTGCTTTTACCCCTTTTACTGCATCTTCAAAGCCAACTGACTCATCAACTGATACCCCTAATCTCAGGCGGGCTTCGCTAAAGATATCCGGGGCGGGTTTGCCTTCGATTTGTTTGTTAAGTAGCTGAGAGTGGTTGCCAATATCATGGCCCGATATTACCTCCTGGAAGTAATCTCTTAAGCCAGCCAGCTCAAGGATCCTGGGGGTGTTTTTGCTTGATGAGGCAACTGCCATCTTTATGCCTTGTTTTTTTAGGTAATCGAGTAACTCTTTTGTGCCGGGCATAACTACAATGTCTTCGGGGTGTTCTTCTAGGTGGGTACTGTAGTAGCCGTTTTTGATATCGCCTAGACGGACAACTTCCCGGATGAGTTTTTGCTCTTCTTGGGATAAGGCATCGAACTCAGCCTTGCTCTTTTGCGGGTCAACGAACTTAGCAAGCTTTGAATAAGTATCTTTGGTGGCCGGGCCCTGCTTAAACATGGCTAGGCAGCCGTTGTATCTGGGGATACCGTCTACGTATTTTAGGTAGTCTCCCTCGGTGAATTCAGCTCCGATTCCGGCGTCTTCTTCAAACATTCTTTTCCAGGCAGCAAAATGGATTTTAGCTGTGGCCGTTAATACCCCATCTAGGTCAAAGATGGCTGCTTTGTAGGAGCCGGTTTGAAGGCCGGTGATGAATTGGGTTAATTCAATTTGCTTTCTGGCTTTTGCGTTGGTTACCGGGTTTGACGCCAAGTGCCTTGCGTCAATAAAGCTCATTTCATTGCCTGGAAGTACTTTTGGCCCGTCTTTTTTACCGTCAACATCATAGCCGGCATAGAATCGGGTTTGTTTATCAGGCAACTCTTGCCTGAAGACATCGGCAACTGTAGTTGTATCAGCTACCAGAGATTCTTTTTCTACTACGTTGTAAACTATCGCATAAATTGCTTTTAGGCTGGTTATGTTTGAATCTTCTAGATAGCTAGTATGTATATCTAATTTAGCTTTTGTCTCAGAGACTACGCTGTTTATGACTTTACTTTCTTTGGCAAGGCTTGAATCAAAAATTAAGGACTTCTCCAGATAAACTCCATCTACGGTTATTCCTTCCTTGAGGTCAGCAAAAGTTATTTGCCTGCCATCAGGAAGCCTACCTTGGCTATCTATATAGGTATTGCCTAAGTAAGTGTTGGCTACCGGATGAGTTATTTTTCTAAAGGCACGCATAGCTTCTGCTTCAGATTTATGCTCAGCTGTTGCCGGCTGGATTTTTATACTTCCTTTTGCATCTATTTCCAACCAGTGGCCAGTAATGTCGGCGATAAGTTGCATTTTTTCCTGATAGATTTCCGCCGGCCGGCGGTATCTCCACCAATATACCGGTGACCCTATATCATGAGCGGTCATCCAGCCGTATTCTAACTTATATTTGTTAGCAAATTCTATTATCTCTTTTACAAAATCAAGGTCTTTGTTGCTTTCTTCAGCTACTGCCTTAGGGTCTTTTCCTGCTAGGTATAACAATAACGGCTGAGCTACCATCGGTGGCTCAAGTACAGGACGGTTCTCCGGATCAGTAGTTCTTTTTTCCATCCGCGGCCCAAAATGATCTTCC
>JAGYMG010000130.1 GCA_018400675.1 bacterium | reverse complement strand
GCCCCGTTCCCGGTACACTGACCGGGGGCAGATTAAAACTTTACTGTGTTGCCCAGGGTGGAGCGCTACCAGGAGTGGACGCCGCCGAAGCGGACGAAGGAGAAGGCCCGACAGCAGGAGCGGCAGGTGAGGGAGCCGCCCCGCTCATGGGCTTCCATCCGCTCACGTCGTTCTTCGCATCATATCCGTTCTGAGCGGGCGTAATCTTGACTTTTATCTGAATGGATTTATTCAGGAATTGATCAGTATTATTGACCGATGACAGCCCGCAAGCATCCATAAGAGAGCCCATCTCTTTCTCCCCGATCTGCTCCGCCTTCTCATTCGGATTTGATATCGTCACCATCCCAAAGATGACCCGGTTTTCATACTGCGGTCCGAGTATCCGGTATCGGAGGGAAAGATAAGATCCGTTCCCAGCCTTGGTTTGACGGACTTCAGCCTCTTCGATCTGGGCATTATACCAACCCGGAGGAATCGGCTCAAAATTGCTGTCATTTTCAGGGATCTCATTTCGGTTAAAAGTTTTTCCTAACTGCATTCTCTACTCCTCAATTTTTTCGATTTTGTAGGACGGCTTCCCCGGCTTCGACGTAATCGCCGCCGAGAGTGCCGCCCGGATCTCGTCTTTCGAGTTATCAAAAGACCTCTTATCAATCTCCGCTTTCCAGCGAAACACCTTTGTTAAAACGTCCCACCCGATCCCGTTTTCTGCGGCGACCTCCTGGACTTTTTGTGTATCAACCTTTCTGTTGATTCTTCCCGTGACGGTGACTTTATAGCCGCCGTCCTCTACTCGTTTCGACCCGTCAAGGTTGGCCGGGATTCCGAGAGCCTCAGAGAGCTCTTCCTCAATTCTTCTTCTCTCAGCCAAGGCCGCCCCCTCGGCAGCCTTTGCCTCGATCCATTGTTGGTAAAGATTCATGCCTCCCCCCTAATTTTTTTGAATATCACCGACAAATCCGCCGGCTCCCAGAAATCCAGTTTACCGCTCCGGTCTTTTGCCGTCCAAATTCCGTCCGTGTCGGTCTGTAGTGCTCTTTGTCTTTTCCCTTCGCTGTCCATCTCTGCCCGCATGGCGAAGACTTCGTCAAAGTAAAAGGGGAGCCCCTGAGCGAGCGTCTTCCCGGGCATCGATGGGGCAAAGAGCCGCCGTCCCTGTTCGTCCTCGCTCTTTGAGAGCTTGGCGGAAAAGTAGACGTTCTTCCCCTTGATATCCCGGAAAGCCCTGATAAGCTCCGCCATAATGTCATTGGCCGCTCCGTAAGCCTGCCGGCCATCCTTTGTCTTCCTCTTCTCGGCGGTGAGTACAACCTCTGCGATCTCTGAGATAGAGTCCAAACACACGGTCTCAAACTGCCGGGCCTCCTCGGATTCCGTGACAAACCGAAAAGCATCCGTCAGCTCTTCCATAGATGCAATCTCGATATAGGGGATCTGTTTTCCCTGCAAAGACAGCATCCCGCCCTCAGCGGACAACACCAGCGGATTCGGGGCCGTCCCGATCAGCGTAGTTTTCCCGCTCCCGGATTCTCCGTAGCAGAGAACCTTGATTCCGTTTACCGCCACATCGGCGGTATTCAATAACTGAATAGCCATTTACTCCTCCTGTCGCCCGGTCAGCTTTGCTAGTTGGGCTTTTGATCTTAGTAATCCTACCACGGATTACATTTTTTTGTCAATAGGGGGTTGCCCCTATTTTTATCCCGGTGGCGGAATCGAACCGCCTGTACCTTTCCG
>JAGYMG010000013.1 GCA_018400675.1 bacterium | reverse complement strand
TGACCCGCTAAGCACAACCCCCGGCCAATTAAGCGCAGAATCAGTAACTCCGGATAGTTTAACCGCAAGAGACCTTACCAATTACACTATAGATTTTACTACTGCCAATACTATAGAAGCAGGCGGCAGCCTAGAGGTAACCTTTGATTCCGATTATGACTTAAGTAGTGTAGGTGGTGTAACCGGAAATACTAATTCCAGCCTAGCCGTAATCGAAGATACTCTTGTAGTTACAGTAGGTACAGAGATACCCGCATTAACTGCCGAAAGCCTGACTATAGCTGATATCAAAAACCCCTCTTATGCCCAGACTACCGATAGCTTTAGCTTCCAAACCAGGGATTCGGCCGATGGCGTAATCGATACGGGAAATACTTTGTCAGGCATAGAACTTACATCCGGAGCTTTAACCAGCCTTTCCGTTGTAGATGTTTCTTCTTATCAGGCAGGCGACAATACAACTTATACTTTTAGTTTTATGCCTTCACATGATGCTCTATCCGGCGGATACCTAACTATAGAGTTTGATTCTGACTACGATGTAAGTACTGCCTATGTAGTAAGCTCTACTTCTCAATATAGCTTATTCAGTCGGGCTGATAATACTCTTACGCTTGAGCTTGATGACACTTTGCTTGCTGATAGCTCTCAAGTGTTGGAATTAGGAAATGTAGTTAATCCCGGCTATGTTAAAGATGTTGTTTTTACCTTAGCTACTCATAATTCGGATATGGCGGAGATAGATACAGGCGTTACACCGTCACTACCTCTTACTCCAGGCAGTTTAGCTTCGCCTGAACTTACCGCCGATAGCTATACAGCTTTTGATTTGGCCTCTTATACTATAAACTTTACGGCTGCCAATCCCATAGAAGAGGCAGGCACGGTGGAGGTCAGTTTTGATTCCGATTACGGCCTAAGTAGTGCGGTCTTTACCTTTGGCAATGATAACTCAACTTTATCGGTTGACAATAATAAGGTTATAATTACACTCGGTACGGCTATAGCCAAAGATGAAGCCGTGGCCCTGACAGTATCGGATATAAAAAATCCCGGGGTCCAGACTACTACTCCCTATACTATAACTACCAGAGATTCTTCAGGCAATAATATAGATTCCGGAACCGCTTCCGGTAAAGCTATATCTTCGGGTACCTTAACCGGTATGGATGTTACGCCTGATACGACCGAAGCTGATGCCAGCACAGGTTATACCTTTAATTTTACCCCAGAACATTCTATTCCCAATAAGGGGTATATCAAAATATCTTTTGACTCTGATTACGACTTAAGCAATGTTTTGGTTCAGACTGCGGGTTATTCTGTTAGTTCAGGGTCTGGTTATATTTTGTTGGTAAATAAAACAGGGGTAGATGTTTCAGGGGAAGTAGCCATAGATTTAATTAATGTGAAGAACCCTTCCTACGTCAAGACTACCGATAATTTCTTTATTACTACAATGACTTCCAATCAAAATACTATAGATACCAACAATGTTGACGGAGTCGAAATTACCCCTTCTCTATTAAGCAACCCTTCTCTTTCTACGGTATCAAAGGTTGTTTCTACGATTACCCCTTATACTATTACCTTTACTCCCATTCATACTATCGACGTGGCAGGCCAGATAAGAGTTACTTTTGACAGCGATTATGGATTAACTACTGTAGGCAGCGGTGATGTCTCAGGCAATAGCGGGGCAAGCGTAGCTGTAGAGGATAAGACCTTAATTATTAGCTTGGGAGAAATAGCCCCGGCTGGAGAAGAACTTTCTTTAGTTGTTTCCAATATTAAAAATCCTTCTTACGTTCAAACTACTGAGGATTTCTCTATCCAGACCCGTAACTCCGGCGGCGGGATTATGGATGAAGGAGACGTCGATGGTTTGGCTTTAGAGCCCGGCAGTTTATCCGGTTTATCTGCTTCTCCTCAGGATAGCAATTCGGAGATGCTTACAACTTATACTTTTCAATATACTCCCGAACATATTCTTCCCGCCGGCGGCTATCTGAGGATAGAGTTTGACCCGGACTATGATTTGTCTGCCGCTATTTGCGAAGAGCTTACCTATAGTTTAATTTCTAAAGGCAGCGATTACCTTCTTCTTCAGACATCCGAAGAAAAAGCAAGTTCAGAAAGCCTACAGCTAAAAAGTATAAAAAATCCTTCTTATGTTAAGACCACCGAACCTTTTGCTATTATTACCAAAAATAGCGACCAAAAAAATATAGATTATGGAGAACCGGATGGAGTCAATATTACCGCAGGCAGTTTAACCGATGTTTCGGTTTCCGCCACCGATAAAAATGCCGGTAAAATTACCAGTTATACGATAGATTTTACTACAGTCCATAGTGTTCCTCAAGAAGGAACGGTAGAGGTAACTTTTGATTCCGATTATGATTTAAATAGTGTGGGTACCTACGATGTTTCAGGCAATTTGGATTCCACGGTAACTGCAAGCGGTAATCTATTGATAGTAGAACTGGGTACGGCTATTGGAGAATCGGTTTCAGAGAGTTTAACTATATCTAATATTAAAAATCCTTCTTATGTCCAGACTACCGATGATTTCTCTATTGAGACAAAAAATAGCTCAGGCGGGTTAAGAGATGAGGCTGCTGTCCCGGGAATAGAAATCGAAGCGGGAGATATAGACGGCGGTAATGTAGCTGTTTCTTCTACTGAAATAGATAAAAACGCTAACTATACTTTTAGCTTTACTCCCCAGCATGCTGTCCCCCAATACGGTTTTATCAGGATTGAATTTGACCCTGATTATGACTTAAGCAGTGTTTCGGTAATAACCACCGGTTATTCGGTTTCAGAAAGAGGCGATGATTATGTATTGATTAAATCCGCCGAAATGGTAAGCGGCGGCTTAGAGATAACTTTATCCAATCTGGTTAACCCCGCTTATGTACAGACAACCTCAGATTTTGTTATAACCACAGAAACAGACATTCATGATACTATTGATATGGGGACAGCTGATGGTATTACCACTACCCCGGCCAGTTTTATAGCCGCTTCTCTAATTCCCGCCCTAAAAGAAGTAAGCGCCGTAACCGAGTATCAGGTTAGCTTTGTGCCTGCTCATACGATTGAGGCCGGCGGAAAACTAAGGCTAACCTTTGATTCCGATTATGATTTAAGTGGAGTAGGCGCAGGTGATGTTTCCGGTAATACCGATTCTACTGTTGCGGTAGACGGAGATAGGCTAATTGTTACCCTGGGTACCGAAGTAGCCGCCGAAACCGAAGAAGTTTTAACTTTCTCTAATATTAAAAATCCTTATTATGTCCAGACTACCGATGATTTTATTTTTCAGAGCCGCGATCCTCAAAGCAGAATATTAGACGAGTCTACTGCGGAGGGTATTCTTACTACTTCTGGTTCTTTAACTCCGATATCGGTAACAGCCGATTCTTGGGTAGCCGGTACGGAGACAGACTATACCTTTGGCTTTGTCACAGAACATAAAGTATCTGCCGGAGGGTATATAAAAATAGATTTTGATTCCGATTACGATGTAAGCCAGAGTTATGTAATTGATCCCACCGTGATTTATGGTTTAGAGAGCACCTCTTCTGACAGTATTACTCTTAATGTATTAAGTAATTTAGGAGAAGGGGTATCTCAAAGCCTAACTTTGGGCCGAATTGTAAATCCGCCTTCTGTAAAAGATTTAACTTTTGATATTACTTCCCAAAATTTCAGTTTTTATGATATCGATACAAGCACCTCTCCTTTATTTTCTACTGAAGCGGCTCCTTTAGAGGATGTTTCGGTTTCAGCTAATAGTTATACAGCCAGAGAAATTACCGGTTATACGATAGCCTTTACATTGACTAACGCCATAGACCAGCAAGGCCAAGTAGAGGTAACTTTTGATTCCGATTACAATTTGAATCAAGCTTATTTTAATTCAGGTACAATTAACGGTTCTACACCGGTAACCCTTACCGGTTTTCAGGTAAGCAATAATAAGTTGATATTGAATCTTGATAATGGCGTAGGCGCAGGTGACCGCTTATCTTTAAATATATCTGAGATTCAAAACCCCGGAGCTCAAACTACCGATGATTATTTTATTCTTACCAAAAATTCTTCCGGCAGGAATCTTGACCAGGGTACATTTGACGGAGCTGTTTTTACTCCGGGCTCATTGACGAGTTTACCCGTTGCTCCTGTCTCTACTCAGATTTCGGCAACTACCAACTATACCTTTGGTTTTAGCGTATCCCATTCTGTCCCCAAGGATGGATATGTGAAAATAGAGTTTGACCCGGAATATTCTTTAACAGACACTAATGTTTTTACTTCCGGTTATACTATAGCGGAAAAAACCGGCTCCTATATTCTTTTAAAAACAAATAATGAGTTGATAGGTTCAAATAGCATAGAATTGGGAAATATCGAAAACCCCTCTTATGTCAAGACTACAGAAGAATTTGTGATTACTACCCAGATGCCTAATCATAATGGTATCGATTCGGGTTCAGCCGGCACGGTTAATATTACCCCGGGTGTTTTAACTGCGGCTGATGCCGATACCTCGGAAACAGAGATAGAAGCTGTTGCAGATTATACATTCGAATTCACTCCTTCACATAATGTAGAAGCCGATGGCAAAGTATTAATTACTTTTGATTCCGATTATGATTTATCTGATATATCTACCGGCACCGCTGATGTATCCGGTAACGGCGCGCCCACTATTCAATCTGTTTCCGCCGGTCAGGTTAAAATTAAATTATCCGAAGGCGCAGCCGGCGGGTCAGCGGTTTCTCTGATTATTTCAAGTATAGTTAATCCTTCTTATGTAAAAACTACAGAAGATTTTCTAATTCAAACTACCGATTCTCAGGAAAATTTATTGGATGAAGCGGATTTATCCGGCATAACCACTAGCGCGGGAACTATTGACGATATCTCGCTGGCAGCTTCTTCTCATACGGCAGGTTCTGAGACTGATTATACTTTTGATTTTACTCCTGAGCACCAAGTGGGTGCCGGAGGTTATCTAAGGATAGATTTTGCTTCCGGATATGACGCTAGCGTGGCTTATTTGATTAGCCCGGCCGGCGCCTATCAGCTTGAAGAAAATTCTCAAAACTATGTAATTTTTAGTACGGTTGATAGCCTAAACAGCGGTAGTCCTTATAATATAAGGGTAGGAGGCATTACTAATCCTCCTAATTCAGGAGAAGTTACTCTCAGTTTGACTACTCAGAATGTTAATGGCGATACTATCGATACCGGTACTTCTCCTTCTTTTTCTATAGACCCGGCTCCTTTGGAAGCTTCCGCCGTCAATCCGGCCAGTAATGTAGCTACAGAAACTGATTTATATACTATTTCCTTTACTCCGAATAATACTATCGAAGCCGGAGGAAGAGTAGAGGTAGAGTTTGATTCGGATTATGGATTATCGTCAGCCCAATTCGAAGACGGGAATTTCGGTTCTACTCTGATTAATTCCGGAAATCAATTAATTATCACTTTGGGCACTAAAATTTCTGCCGGGGAAGCTGCTTCTTTGATTATCTCCGGTATCAAGAATCCCGGGGCTCAGATAGTAGATGATTATATCCTGGTAACTAAAAATTCCGGCGGTACTCCTCTTGATGAAGGCAGTATCGAAGGGGTGGAGATAGTCAGCGGCGAAATTACCGGTTTTTCTTTAACTTCCTCGTTAAATGAAATAAACGAAGAGTCTACTTATACGTTTGATTATACCTGCCAGCATTTAATTCCGGCCGGAGGTTATCTGAGAATAGAGTTCGATTCGGATTATTTTCTTGATAATGCCACCAATAAAACTTCCGGGTATATCGTAAGAGAACGGGGAGACAGCCATCTTTTACTTGAAACCACTCAAGAGCGTTCCGGTACCAACACTATAACTATTGAAGATATAAGAAATCCTTCTTATGTAAAAACTACCGGCCAGTTTGCTATCAGCAGCCAGCTTTCCAGTAAAAATAATATTGATACCGGCAGTACCGCGGGTATCGATATTACTTCAGGTAGTTTGGCGGATGTTTTTATGAATGCGGATAATCCTGTAGTAGGGGAGGTTTCTAGCTATACCTTATCTTTTCTGCCGCCTCATCCGGTGGATCCCGGCGCTCAAATTGAAGTAACCTTTGATTCCGATTATGATTTAAGCGGAGTAGGCGAAGATGATGTATCCGGTAATGCCGGTTCTACTCTGTTGGTAGACGGTAATAAACTAGTGGTAAGCGTAGGGACTCAGATATTTGCCGGAGATCAGGTTTCTTTAAATATAGCTAATATCAAAAATCCGTTTTATACCCAAACCACTGATGACTTTACGGTTAAAACTACTGATTCAGAAGCAAGATTGCGCGATGAAGGTACGGCTTCCGGGGCGATGATAACTCACGGCGATTTAATTGGTGCTGAACTAACCGCTACCGATAAACAGATAAATAATTTAGCTGACTATATTTTTAGTTTCACCCTCGGCCATCCGGTGCCAGCCGATGGGTTTATAAAGATTGATTTTGATTCTGATTATGATTTATCGGAAAGTTACCTAAAAGGCAGCGGATATGTATTTGAGAAAAACACAAGTGATAATTACTGCCGTTTAAAGACAAACAGCGCTTTAAGCGCAGGTGATAGTATCGAAATTACAATCGGAGATATAATAAATCCTTCTTACGGCCAGACTGTTTCTGATTTTGATTTAACCACTCAATATACCGATGGAAGCAGTATTGATACAGCCTCTATTGCCGGGATTGATATTATTGCCGGAGCTTTAACCAATAGCTCGGTTACCGCTGTCGGCGCTGATTACACTGTAGGTGAACCTGTAAGTTACAATCTGGAATTTACTACTGTAAATTCGGTTGAAGCCGGCGGCAAAGTTATAGTAACTTTTGATTCTGATTATGATTTAAGCGGAGTAGGCGAAGGTGACGTATCCGGTAATGCCGGTTCTACCCTTGCAGTAGACGGCAATCAATTAATAATAGAGCTTGGAACCGCGCTGGGAAAAGAAGAATCGGTATCCTTAACCGTGGCTAATATAAAAAACCCTCCTTATGAGCAAGTTACCCAAAATTATGCTCTTGAGACATTTGATTCATCCGGCTACTCTATCGATCAGGCGGTAGTTTCGGGTAATGAAATTACCGTAGGGGAACTTGTTGATTTATCGCTTACCTCTTCATCTCTTGTGGTAGGAGAAGAAACAACTTTAACTTTCGATTTCACCGTATTGCATTTGATACCGATAGATGGATATATTAGGATAGATTTTGACTCCGGCTATGATTTATCTAACAGTTATTTAAAAAAAGGTTCAGGATTAGATTTCCTTACTCCTGGTTCAGACTATATTTTGCTGCAGGCTACCAGTGAAATAAGCGGTTCCAAGGCTATTGAAATTGGTGGTATCAACAATCCTTCTTATCAACAAACTACCGATGATTTCGATATAACTACTCAATATACTCAACATGAAACTATCGATACAGGTATTATTTCGGGAGTTGATATTGAAGCCGGCAGCTTGTCGGATATTTCTGTTAGCCCCGTAACCCCGGCTGCCGGAGAAACTACCGATTATACCTTCAGTTTTGTTCCTGATCACACTATAGAATCCGGTGGTAAAGTAGAGCTGGATTTTGATAGTGAGTATGACTTATCTCAAGCTACTTTAGTAAGTCCAGAGGGCACTCTTAATATAGATGGTTCTGTAGTTACAGTTACTTTGTCTGATAAAGTTGATGCTTCTAATTCATTATCAATAGAATTATTAGATGTTGTTAATCCTTTTTATGCTCAAACTACCGAGGATTTCTTGATTGAAACTCAGGATTCTGAATCAAATAGTATAGACAGGAGTTACTATCCTGGTATCGAGATAACTCCGGTACAAATAGAACTTATTACTCCGGCATTAGAAGATATATATCAGGTAGGAGACAGTTATCTTATAACTTGGCAGGTAAATGAAGGAGTTATTTCAGACGGTACTACTTGGAAAGTAGAATATTCTCCCGATAGTGAATTTAATACTTCCCAAATTATCGCGCAAGGCCAGATGAATAGAGATCAGGATGATAATTTTTACTTTAACTGGCTTATTGATTCATCTCTGGAATCAGAAACAGCTTATCTTAAGGTTTCTAACCTGGAAGCCGAACATCCCCAGGTTTATGATTTATCCGGAGAATTCAGCATCAGGCCCGCGGCTGATTTTACCGGATTTATAGAACCTACTGCCGAAAGTAAATGGGCGATTGGAAATTCTTATCAAATTAAGTGGGCTACCCAGGGAGCTTTGCCTAATAATTTTAAGGTAGAATACTATATTGGCGGAGCTTATACTATCATTTATGAAGAGGGTACCACGGGTAGTGAAGAAGTAACTAAAACTGCCGGAGAGAATTGGTATCAGGATAACTGGTCTTATGATTGGCTTATTTCTGATGCGGCAGAGTTTCCTTCTTCTGAGGTAAAAGTTAGGGTTACTAATTTAGATGATGGCAGTGTTAGCGCCGAATCTTTAAGTTTTGAAATATCGGAACCTTTTATTGAAATTACTAATCCGGTTTCAGATAATGTCTGGGTTAAAAATGAAACTAATCAAATTATCTGGGAAGCTCAGGGCGGGGTTGGAGATAGTTTTATTATCGAATATTCTGCTGATGGAGGACAAACTTACCCTCTTCTTGTCTATGAAGGAGTGGTTTCGGAAACTGACAATATTTTTAGTTATTCCTGGACCATAGGTGAAGGAGCTGAGCTTAGCCAGGAAGCAAGAATAAGAGTTACTAGCAGCCAGGATGGTTCTGTAGTAGCCGAGTCTGATTTATTTGCGACTAATCTTGGCGGAGAGCTAAAGATTACTTCCCCCGGCGCCGGCGCTGAATGGATTAAGGGTTCGACTTATCAAATTACCTGGGATTCTCAAGGCCAGGCACTTTCTGATTCTAACTTATGGATAGAGTATTCTACCGATAATTTTGTTACCGCTAACACTATAATTGGCTCTACCAACAATGACGGCAGTTATAGCTGGGACTTGCCGAATAATATTATCAGCGGCCTTAAAATCAGAATTACCCAAATCGGCGGTTATGAGGTTAGCGATATTACAGGTACTTTTGATATTGTTAATGTGCCTTCTTTAGAATTTATTGCCCCCGCCTATGAGCAGGAGTGGAATGCTAATATGAGCCACGATATCATCTGGCAGAGCGCCGGCGCGGCAACTGAGGACCTGATAATTACTTATTCTACAGACGGCGGCGCAACTTATCCTAATACTTTATTTGATTATAACCAGGATGAGTATGCTTCTTTTATTGAGGTCGATTCAGGCAGCAGTGTTAACGAATATACCTACAGCTGGGATTTACCCACAGATTATACCAGCCAGGCAAAAATTAAGATAGAAGATAGAGGAATATACAGGTGGGTAGAAGGAGGTTACCTTACCCTGGTAAGCGAAGAATTTTCTATCGTTGCCCCGGGGGTAACCCTTAAAAAACCGGTGGGCGGCGAAGAATGGGTATCCGGAGAAAGCAAAGATATTATTTGGAGCCAAGCGGGAGATTTAGGCCAGGATATTAGAATAAGTTATTCTATCGATAGCGGGGCGACTTATCCCTATGTAATCTTTGAAAATAGCGCAGGTGATTCTCAACTCTATGAAGACAATATTACTGTAAGCCAGGGGCAATATTATTATAATTGGACAGTCCCTAATACTGTTTCCAATAATGCCAGAGTAAAAGTAGAAGGCCTTACTTCCGGAGGCAGCGGAAAATCGCTTTCTAATTTTTCTATCAAGCTTCCCTCGATTGATATTGCCAGTCCCGTCACAGGCGATAGCTGGGCGGTTTATGATACCAAAATCATTAGCTGGTCCGAGGCAGGAGGCGTTAGTGATCATTTGAAGATAGAGTACTTTAAGGATGAAGAAACCTCTAAAATAATCGCGGCAGATATCGATAGTTCTCAAAACCAATATAGCTGGACTATTGGAGAAGAATTCAATGATTATGTTTCTGAGGCTGGCTGGATAAAAATTACCGATTTGAATTCCCAGGATAATTTCGGCCAGGAAGTTTCTGCTCTATCCCAAGAGTTTTCTTTACAACTTCCTCATTTTGCGGTTGATGAACCCAGTCAGCCTTTAATTACCGGTGATAATTATGAGATTACCTGGACAGCTATCGGTGATTATGCGGCTTTAAGCGATGACCCAAATAATACGGTTAAAATAGAATATTCTACCGATGATTTTGCAACTTCAAACATAATTGCCGCTTCGGCTCAAAACAATGGTTCCTATCAGGGCTGGACGGTTCCCGATGACCATTCCGCAAATGTAAAAATCAGAATAACTCATAATAATTATGGATTTGTTACCGGCACCTCCGGGGTTTTCAAAATAATGGGCGAATTATCAATTACTAGTCCGGATGTAGGCAAGAAGCTGTATGTCTCTAAAGAGGAGATGGTAGAGTGGGATACAACTGGGACAATTAACCAGATTAACTTCTATTATTCAGAAGATGAGGGAGATAGTTGGCAGAGTGCGGCTGCTCAAGTTAGTAATGATGATTATTATATGTGGACCATACCGGATGTTGTTTTAGCAGACCGTTCTCCTAATTCTAAGGTGTATATTAAAATAGAAGACAGTTCAGATTCGGATGTTTATGATATACGGCAAGTTACAATAAGTTATTATAAAGTTATTTGGAATATTATAGATGCTGACGGATTGGTAGGGGATTTAGATGCTTTAAATGTTACCAGTTTGGATGTTAGTAATGATAATCTGATTTGGGAAGATAGGTCGGGTTTAACTTGTGACAAGGGCATTAATGATGTGAACCCCGATGAAGATGATGTTGAGCTTTACTATTATCCAGGCCATTTATTCCAGACTACATGGTCCAGGGATGCTTACTTGGATGCTACTTACCAGCCTTCACCCTGGACTGCAGATGAAGACGGTAAAGAAATGACGGTTAAATTAGCCACCAGACAGGTTTTAAAGCAAAGGAGGGTATACTCTGAAATTGATTATAATGCTGATAGTGATATCTTAAAGATTCAGGTCTGGCTACAGGAAGAAGAGAAACTTTTAACCGAGATTGCGGGCCTGCAAGGGGCTCTGGTAGTAATTTTTGATAAAGACGATAATGCGATTAAAACTTTTGAAAAAGACGCTTCAGAAGCGGATTCCAGCGGTGTATTCTGGCTTAGTTGGGATAATCCGGATATAAGCGAAGGAGAGCAGTATTTTACCCGTTATAGAATCCAATATCAAGGAGCGTTTCATTACGGTGGAGAATCTTTTTCAATCAGCCAGGAGAAGAAACTAAAAGAAGTTTCTGACCAGGTAGCTACAGGGGTAGTGACTATAACTGAGGCAATCGAAGAAAGTAAAGAAGAGATAAAGGAAAAAATTGAGACAGAAGTCCAAACTGAAGCCAAAGCTACCCGGCAAAAGGTCGAAGAAACGGCCGATGAAGCAGTTACCGTTTTACAGGGAGAAGAGCCCAAAACTCTTACCCAAGTAAGCCAAGAAGTCAGCCGGGAAGCCAGTTCTCGTATCCTTAATGAAAAAAGTTTTGTCAAAAATGGGACCGAAATTGCGATAAGGTATCAAGCCCCGGCCGGCGTTTCTCCTTTGATGTCTGTATATGACCCCGAGAATATATTAGTGGAAGAAAAGAGTATGACAGAAATTGCCGGCGCAGAAGGCATATATCAGGCTAATCTTGAATTTAAATGGGATGTAGGCGTATACACTATTGTTTGTTCGGAATCAACTTATGGAACTATTGACGGGATAAGTATTGAAGTAATCAGGTCGGGGTTAGACGATATCTACAGCACGGCAGTAGTAAGCATGGGCCAGCTTGCCAGTATCGATACCGCTAAAATGTCTGACCTTTCAGCTAACATTGCCGTAGTAAGCGACAGTATAGAGGGTATGGTAGGCACTATAAATGATTTAAGCCAAATCGGTTCGCTGGGCGATGAATTGTCAAGTTTGACTGAAAATATAAAAAGCACTCTATTTGAAGAGTTAAGCACTGTATCAGATAAGATGAAAGATATATCTGAAAAACAGGGATTAAAAGTCGATAGAATACTCGAAGTTTCAGAGTCAGGCCAGGATAATATTGACTATATTAAAAACAGGACTCTGGAAGTTAAAGCTATGACTGAAATTAGCAAAGAGATATTAGAGAAACAAGCTGAAGAACCAGTTATAAGATCTTGGCTTAGCCCGTCGCGGTAATGAAAACCCGGCGCTATTAC
>JAGYMG010000129.1 GCA_018400675.1 bacterium | reverse complement strand
TTCGAACCTAGATACTCAGTTCCAAAGACTGATGTGCTGCCATTGCACCACTCCCCATAAAAATAAGCTGTTTTTGAAGCGTTTGTATTTTACCAAGAAGAAGGTTTAATGTCATCCTCGTATATCCCCTTTGTATTACAATAGGGATAACAAGACAAATCAACGCCAGGGTTGAAATTGTCATCCTTATGGCTTAGTCCATTTAATTCAGACCATTCGCCAAGCGTTGAAACCGATATTCACTAATGAGCTTGACAGGAGTTTCTTCCTTGATGTAATCACGAGAAAGTGACGGTTGCAAGTGATTGGTGGTTGCCCTCAGCTTTGATTTGCCAAAACAAAGGAGGTGATAAATCAATGGCTAACACGCAACAAAGTGAACAATATGTCTTGGGGGTGGATATTGCCAAAAGAAACCACCAGGCCACCTTACTGGATAAGCAAAACCATCTTCTTAGTCAGTTTAGTTTTGTCAACACTAAAGCCGGTTTTGCTAAACTGGACCAGCAATTACAACAACAAGCTGTTTCCCCACAACAGTTGATCGTCGGTATGGAAGCCACCGGTCATTACTGGCTTAATCTTTACCACCATTTAATTAAACAAGATATTACTACTCTGGTGCTAAATCCTCTCCAGGTAGCTGCCTTTCGCAACAGTGGTATTCGCGGTCTAAAGACCGATCGGGTTGATAGTCAACTAATTGCCCAATTGATTTCTTTAAAAGCAGTTAATGGTTACCAACCCTCACAACAACTATTAGCCCTAAAGCGGTTAACTCGCTTCAGAAGTGACTTAGTTGGCCAGTCCAGCCGAATTAAGGTAAAACTAATTACCATTTTGGATCAAGTTTTCCCGGAGTTTAATCAACTCTTTGGTGATATTGCTGCTAAAACATCATTAGCAGTTCTTTCCCGCTATCCAACACCTCGGGAGATTAATCAGGTTAAAGCAGACCAATTGCTAGAATTAATTCAACAAGCCAGCCGTTCCCAATTAGGGGAAGAGCGGACCCAAGCTTTAAAACAACAAGCCCAAGATAGTGTTGGTATTACTCTTGATTTTGACTGTTTCTCTTTACAGATTGAAGTCTTAGTTTGTCAACTAAAACACTTAGAAAAACAAACTAAACGGATTGAAAAAGCGATTAAGACTCTTTACCAACAACAAGACAGTTATCTAACTACCATTCCCGGTATTTCTGTTAACCTGGGAGCAACCATTTTAGCGGAGATTGGCAACCATAAACGCTTTGCTCACAACTCTGATCCGGTTAAAAGTCTGATTGCCTTTGCCGGCTTAGATGCCCGGCCGAAAGAGTCCGGTCAAACTAATGCTCCCCGCAAGATGAGTAAACGCGGTTCTAAATATTTACGAACCGCCCTATGGCAAGCCGCCGCAGTGGCCCGACAACATGATCCCATGTTTGCTAAAGTCTATCAGGCCCAGATTGACCGAGGTAAACATTATCTAGTGGCTATTTCTCATACGGCTGTGAAAATGCTAAGGGTAGTTTATGCTATTATGAGAGACAAGAAGGCTTATTATCCGGTCTTGACAGATGAAGGCTGAGGGGTAACCTAACATAGCTTGTCTGAGTGATAGCGAAGGATCCCGTTTGGGATTATCGTTGCCGTTCGGGATTCTTCGTCGTTCTACTCCTCAGAATGACGAAAAAACCTAGCACCCCGGTGAGTGGGGACAACAATCAGAGATCAGAATTAAGAATTTGGATATCGGAAATATTGACGATTATTATTATATTTTTTCTCTCTCGCATTCCGACTTCTGATTTTTGAT
>JAGYMG010000128.1 GCA_018400675.1 bacterium | reverse complement strand
CCAAATTTTTGTAAAGCCGGAATTCGAATAACACCGGCTTCCTCTTGCGGCGCACCCTCAAAGGTCGGAGTAACAATCAAAACTTTATGCCCTAACTTTTTAAATTCTTCACTAAAAGAATAGACCGATTGCTCTAACCCTCCCACCATCGGAAAATAGGTATTAGTCATCATCAGAATATTCATTATTTATCTCCGTCTTCTGTTGGGCCGGTTTTTAACTCTATCAGCGCTTTTCTCGCTGCTAGAGATATTGCTTCGTAACTATTTTGGGCACCCATAGCCAACCCTTCTTCTTCTAAATCTGCAGGAAGAAGCGGTTTGCCGAATCTGACTTTAATCGGATGAAGTTTGGGATACTTTGCCGTACTCGGCCATGCCTGGTAAGCTCCATCTATAGCCACCGGGACTAGTTTTGCTCCTGTCTCCTTAGCTAAGATACCAAACCCTTTTTTGAATTCTCCAATTTCACCTGTAGTGCTGCGCAACCCTTCGGGGAAAAAACACAAACCCTTGCCCCGTTTTAATACTAAATAAGCACTGCGCAGCGCCTCCAGAAAATGAGTTGAATAATCAAAGGGAATCAGCCTTACCATCTTCACCATATTTCGCAAAAGAGGGGATTTTATATACGGCCTAAAAAAATAGGGTATAAATAAAAAGTAAAAAATCTGAAATACCGGCCTGCGCGGCAAGCAAGCGTTGATGGCCGGGCCATCGAGATCACTGCTATGGTTAGGATATAAAATATAACCGCCGCTTTTGGGAACATTCTCGGCTCCTTCGGCTTTAATCCTGAAGAATAATTTAAAAATCAAATAATCGATGGCTGTAATACTAAATCGAAGCAGCCAGGCGAAAAAAGCCGTGCTGAATTCAAGCGCCCCTAAATGTTCTTCTTTGGGCAAAACTTGTAAATGTTTTCTCCAGTAGTCCGGTTCAAAAGGCACAGCTTGAGCCTCTGAAGTAATCTTTTCAGCCCCTTTCAATACAGCCATTACGCCCAAAGTAAGGTCCTTTACGGTAAAAGCCCGCGAAATTGCCTCATCTTTTATATTTACCTTAAAAGCTAACTCCAGACACGAAGCCAGTTGTATTCTGCCTAATGAATCTATACCTAAATCCAATTCTAAAGAATCTTCAAGGATTATCGGCCTTTTAGTCCCGGATATCTCTTTTAAACATTGTAAAATTTTTTTACCGGTTTCTGATTCTATTAACGAACGGTCTTTGAAGGTTAACTTACCGGATACCGGCAGAGCGCCTTCTATTCCTGCTCTCACCCTTGGTTCATATATTTCTTTGATTGCTTTTCTGTTTAACTTACCAAACAAATCGTGCGGTAATTTATTAAGTGTAACCGTAAAACCTTTGAGCCTTTTGCCGGGAGGAAGTGATGGCGAAACATTATCAAACCGCTCTTTAATTGCTAGGTGTAGATTCACTGATGCAAATTTTCTGAATTCTTCAAGGTCCGGCTGAATCACGGCCCAAAGGACTTTTGCTCCTTTTGCATCCTTCATTCCAGAGATTGTAAAAACACACATCTCTTTGACCGGGCCGGCTTTTGTATAAAATTTTTCAATCTCTTCTAGATAAATTTTTTTTTTCAAAATACTTACCTCCCCTAAAAACTCTTCCTCTAAAAACCCCCTTTTCGATTCAATTGCGAAGTTGTACTACCCGTCATCCTGAACCCGTCCTTTCTTGTCATCCTGAGGGAGCGTAAGCGACCGAAGGATCTCCGCAACGGTTTTAGATCCTTCACTTCGTTCAGGACCAATTCGGCTGCATCCGCCTGTGGCGGATAAGCCTCATTGAGATTCTTCGTCCGCCTTTGGCGGAC
>JAGYMG010000127.1 GCA_018400675.1 bacterium | reverse complement strand
TTGGAAAAATTACTAAAGATCATTATCAATTTGAAGAAATACACCCTTTCTTTGATGGAAACGGCCGGGTAGGAAGGTTAATTATGGCAACCCAGCTCTTAAGCCAAGGTTTTGCCCCGGCTGTAGTAAGAATAGAAGATAGGTATAACTACTATATGGCTTTAGGCAAAGCTGATTACGGTAATTATGACAATATCGTCCAGATGGTTTGCGACAGCATTATGGCCGGGTATAAGTTATTATCAATTTGATATCATCAAACCATTAATCCCGTTTTCCTGAGCGAAGTCGAAGGATGAACAGAGTGAACGACGAAGCAATCTCTATTGTTTAACATTAAAAAATAGGTGTGACCCTTTTTTTCCTTGACTGTGAAGCGATTATGTGTTATTTTTGTTTCAAAAGATGAAGCGATTAGGAGGTTTTAATGCCTTATATATGGCAACTGGAAGGATGGCCTAATTTTAAATGGGATAGCGATAAGATAATTAAATCTCTCAGCCAGGCGAGGCTGGCTCAGGGTAAGTTAATAAACAAAATATCGTCTTTGGGGTTTGATTATAATCGAAAATCAAGAGCAGAAATATTGACCGAAGAGACAATAAAAACTGCGGCTATTGAAGGAGTGAGTCTGGATAAAGAAGCAGTAAGGTCTTCAGTGGCCAGGAAATTAGGCCTGCCGGAGGCAGGTTTGAAGCAGCCGGATAGAAATGCTGAAGGCTTAATAGATATGCTTCTTGATGCAACAGATAATTACGATAAACCTCTTACCCGTCAGCGTATTAAATCCTGGCAGGCCGCATTATTTCCTACAGGGTATTCCGGGTTAAGAAAGATTAAAGCAGGAAAATTCAGAGAAAAAGATCCAATGCAGGTTGTTTCAGGCCCTGTATCTAAAGAAAAAGTCCATTATGAAGCTCCGCCCAGTGAAAGAATTCCGACGGAGATGAAAAGATTTCTAAAATGGTGGAAGGATAAAAAGGTGTCCCTGGACGGATTATTACGAGCCGGAATAGCGCATATTTATTTTGTAACCATACATCCGTTTGAAGATGGTAATGGCAGAGTCGCCAGGGCGCTTACAGATATGGCATTAGCTCAGGATGAAAAGCAGTCTCAGAGATACTATTCTCTTTCCAGCAGGATAATGGCCGAAAGAAGTTCTTACTATGATATTCTGGAAAAAAGCCAAAAGGGGGCTTTAGATATAACAGGATGGCTTGAATGGTTCCTAAACTGTTTCATCCGTGCGATAAACGATTCGGAAAATTCTATTATTAATATATTGCAGAAATCCCTATTTTGGCAAAAACATGTCCGGCAAACATTTAATAAGAAGCAGAAAAAAGTAATTAATAAATTACTGGATGCTGAGCCTGATGGATTTAAAGGGGGGCTAACTACGCGAAAATATGTCGGCATGGCAAAGGTTAGCAGGGCCACAGCATATAGAGATATTAAGGATTTAGTAGAAAAAAAAGTATTAAGACAAAACAAAGAAAAAGGAAGAAGCGTTTCCTATAAAATAATTTTACCTTTTGACAACTAAGTTGGTATATGTTATGATAATTACCGAAATGGTTGGTAATAATAAGGAAAAATAATTATGTATATTCCCAGAGAATTAGATATTTTAAGTAGTTTAAAAAGTAAGTCTTTATTTCTCTTTGGGCCGAGGCAGACCGGAAAAACATCGCTTATCAGAGAAACTTTAGGTAAATTCCGCGTCTATGACCTTCTTGATAACGATATCTATTTAACTTTGAGCCGTGAGCCGAAAAGGCTCAGGCAGGAGCTTCAGCCGAAAGAAAAAATTATAATTATCGATGAAATACAAAAGCTTCCCTT
>JAGYMG010000126.1 GCA_018400675.1 bacterium | reverse complement strand
CGAAGCTCTATTTTGATGGTAATGATAAAACCCATATTCTAAATTACCTTGTTTATGAAGATCTTGAATAATTTCTTGAGCTTGAGGGCTGTCACCTTGAAATAAAGTTTCAAAAATTTCTGAATTATAAGTTGTCCTAAAATACTGGTTTTTCGAATTAAAACTAAAATTACCCTGGGTAAAAAACCAATCAGTTCCTGCGGCAGGATTATCAACCACCATTTGTTCGCTTTTTCCATCCCAAATACTTATTGCTCCTGCCTCTTGATATGCCTCTTTATTTTCTTGTATATATTGTATTCTTTGTTCGTGAGTTTTACCTTCCAGACCTTTGTTTAAATCAGCCATTGCTTCTTCGTTTACCCAAGGATGCCAACTATCATTAGTCAACCCTCCCCAAAATGTCGACCCATAGGTTGCGCCTTCATTAAAAGGAGAAAGGCCAAGCTCTGAACTAAACCAAGGTCGCTGAAAATAGGATAACTTACTTGCTTCTGCCGATTCTTTTCCCGTTAATTCAGTACTGCCTTTAGCCTCTTTTGCCGCTTCAATTTGATCTATTTGCACCAAATTAGCTAATTCATTACTAAAAGGTATAATACCCAAAGTCAACCAAGACCTTGGTTTTTGACGCTTTAAAGCAAGTTCTTTATCTAAACTATCATCCTTATTCCTAGGATTAAAATAGTTTCTGAGTGGATTTAAAACCGGAGAAAAAACTGTCTTTAAAACTGAACCGCCAAATTGAACTGCTTTAACACCAAGGTAAAGTCCACCTTGGGCCATCGGTGTTAAGTTCCGGATAGATTGCTGATGATAAAAATCATGGCCTAAATTATGCATCCCCTGGACAACCTGCCACTCATAACCCACATCCTGGTTCTGATAATCTTCTATAGCCTGTTCTAAGGCGCTCTGGTTAAAATTCCCTTCTTTATCAAAATAATCATAATCTTCGTAACCACTCTCCTGAAAAGCTTTAGCTAATTTTATATTATGCTGGATATCTCCATCTATAATCTGTAAAGCGTCTATACCCTCAAAAGGGGTTATCTGGGGCATAAATACCCCTTGCGGGCCAACCTGCATACTCATATAAGCATAAGCATCTCTATCGCCCTTTTGATAACCATAACCGCCTAAAGTTAAAGTATCTGAACCGGCTGTCTTGAAAGAATCAGCTGTATTATTGATAATCGAGCCGGCCAGGCTGGAGCCGCCAGCAGCCCACTCAAATATTCCCCCCGCAGCTGCCGTAAGGCCGGTAGTTATCATTGCCGCGGTTAAAGGGGTCTGGAAACCGCCTAAATCGATCTTTTCTTCAACCCAATCTTCAATATAAGCTGTTCCTAAAGATAAACCTCCGTTGATTAAACCCTTTGACACTATATCCCAGGGGTTTTTACTTTGAAAAGCACTTTTTCCCATCAAACCGGCCGCAGAACCGATGGCGTGTGAATAAACAGAATCCAGGCCGAATTGAGTTTTTCCTATGACTTCGATACTGGAACTGATACCATCGTAAACTACGTTAGGTAAATTATCTACAAATTTTTGATTAGCAATATCAAAAGCGCTACCACCACCAGTTTCAAACCCTCCTAAACCGGCAGTAGTAAAATTTTCAACATACCTTCCGGCAATTCCTGCGCCTAAAGATCCCAATGCCTGGCCCCATTCATTATCTATATTTTCCGCAATTAAATCATAGGTTGCCACACCGGCTGTATTCGATAAAGCCCCAACAGTCATCCCTTTTAAGCCGCCGCTGATATCGCCGTATGAACCCATACCTAATCCGCCGAAAGCTGCACCACCTACCGCAGCTCCTACTATTCGGGTAGTTCGGGTAT
>JAGYMG010000125.1 GCA_018400675.1 bacterium | reverse complement strand
AAAAAGACAGGCTGAAAGAAGAGACAAAATTGTTCGTTCCCAAAAAGATTACATTGGCCAGGTAGCTTCAATTTTTGAAGATAAGCTGGTTGAAAAAGGTTTCTTTAAAGAAGCTGAACCTGATCAGTTTATACAAGAATTAGAAAAAGCAAGACGCAAGATAGAAGCCGCCAAAGAATACCAAGAACTTGCTGAAAAAATTTCGTCAGGAAAACGGAGAGACAGCTATTATCAGCGTGAGCAGGAGATATTCAAAGAGATAGGCTCTCAGTTGTCCCACTTCAAAGAAGAAGTTATTATTCCGTTATTTAACAATTTATCTTCTAAATATACCGAGAGCCAAAGAGAAGATTTTGATTCTCAGACAGGCAAGCCGGTGTTTAACCTTAAAATTATCAATAAGGGTTTATTAGAAGAGCTTAAAGCTGCTTATGAAGAATTCAAAGAAGATAACAAAATCGAGATAAAATATTTAGAGGATAAGTTGGCTGAAACCGAAGCTAAAATTGTTTTATTAGCTAAGTGGTTGAAATATTCCCGTCAATCCAACCTATATAGATTAGAGATAATAAGGCAGGGAATAGAACAACATTATGAAACGATCCAGGATTTGTTTGAGATACTTAATCAGAATCAGAAGGATGAGGAAGGTTTTTCACAAAATAGCGCAGACAAAGTAGAGACAAAGACCGGCAACGAAGAGGCAAAATCAAGGAGCTCGTTTTTTGGATTTGTCCGCAAGCATAAAAAATTTGCTGCTTGCGTTGCAGCTTTATTTTTATGTTTTAGCTGGCTTGTTGCTCCGGCAATTACGCAAACTGTAGACAATAATTTCTTTAGTTTTGATCCTGATGGAGAAGGCGAATTAGAGCCGGTAACCCTGAAAATGCCTGCCGCAAGAGTGTTATCCGAATATGCGCCATTGCCGCCGGAGAAAGCCGTGGATAATGTCGAACAGCTTATTGAGGTGCAATTACAGGATAAAGGCGTTGATACTACGGATGTTGTCAAGCAAAATGTGGACGAGTTAGCCGAACAGATTTGGTTAAATCGTGTTTTTATACCTTATACTTTGCCGCAGACAGCGGCTCAATTGGGCATTACACCGGAACAGCATACTGATTATTTACATAGTTTATTGCGGGCAGGTATCGATTTGGATAAAAGCGTAGAAATTATTACCGAGGTCTATCAGCTAAAAAGCCCCAGGGAAATAAACAAAAAGATTGCTGATTTATCGGGCATTGCAGCATTGGAAGAAGAATTGACCCAGGAGAAAGCAAAACTTGAAGAACTTACCGGGGTAGATAAAGAGAAAGCCGAAAGTAATATCGCTGTCATAGAAAATAAATTAGCGCAGAAGTCTCGGCCTGTAATTATATTGATGCAGGATGCGCAGGAAAAGCAAATGAGCCGCTTAGGCTTAGGTGATTCCCGCAATCTTTACCCATACTTTTTAGCAAATTATATGAATTCCGGCCTGGATTTTGCTACTGCTCAGATACTTAGCGTTAACATATTAAAGGATGCAGAACAGATTGCTGAGCTCAAACAGGATAAACAAGGCATAGAAGAAATACCAACTGGAGAGTCATTTAAGTTTGTCAGTGATAATACGCACGCTGCTCAAATAATAGATTTAAATAGTTCATTGATTGCGCAAGAAAAGAGTGCGGAAGCTATCCAAGCCAAAAAGCAGATGTTCTTTAGAACACTTCAAATTGCCTATCACGATATTTATAATTGGGAAAAGATTTTCGCAATTGCCGAAAAATACAACTTAGCCATTCCGGAAGATTTTAAAACAAAATGCACAGAAGGCCAAAATTCAACCCCCGCAGTTGAAGTGGCTG
>JAGYMG010000124.1 GCA_018400675.1 bacterium | reverse complement strand
GAGAGAGTTTTTTATAAAACCCCAATCTATGCCTTTTTCCTTTCCTTCTTCACCACCCTCCTTATGCGACATTTCTGTTGACAACAGTTTTGTTGCATAAGGGAAAAAGAGTTCATATAAGGCAAATAACAACTGAGTTATCCCGAATATATGTAGGTAAGGGCTGCCAAAAACAACCATAAACAGGTAAGCTAAGAAAAGGTTAGCTAATATACCGCCAACACAAGGCGGAGCTCTGCCCTCATAATGCCACCCGGCAAATAAATCAGCCAATTTAAAATCTATATCTTTAGACCTGCCGGTAATAACTGCCTGAATTAAATTACCCAACTCATGTGGCACTGCCCAAAAACATAAAGCAACCCTTAACCACCAGTTAGGGCCTCCGTATTTTTCCTCAAACCACCGAATAAGGTGAGAAGGCTGGATAGTTAAAAATAGGCCCTGCACCCAGTCCCTATCTTGAGAGGCCTCTTCCCCTGTATCTTCATCCGTTAATACATAACCGCCCTCGCTTCTGCGGAAATAATTCAGCAGTTGGGCAGCATCAAAAAATACTTCTTCTATATATGGTATAACCTCATTTCCTCGCTGTCCGGTAAGATGTTTTTCTATACTAACAAATGCATCTTCTCCAATCTTTTCCTTCAACAGTTTTTGTAGTTGGCCACTAACAGCTGATATTCTGTCGGTATCATTAAAAATATCCTGTTCCTCTAAACTCTCTATTTCATAATCAACTTGCTCATTTGAAAGAGGTAAAGCGTAATGTACAACTTCTCTCAAAGCCTGGTAAAAATCTTCTTCCTGCTCTGTTTCCGACATCCTACTTTTTAGTTCCTGTAAATACTCTGTATCATCGAAATGGCCGAACCTGTCTTTTTCCGTTATATCACCAGCTATTTCCAACTTCGCCGGGCCCGGCAAAACAAACTCCTTGAACACATTCCTTAACCTTGCCAAACTCGCCTCACATAATACATCCACCTCAACGATTGCCTCTATAATATTGGTTAAATCAGAACCACTAAAGCCTTTTTTATCTAAAACTATGTAAAGATAGTTGAATATTATAAATCTCGGGTCGGCATCATCAAACACATTCAGAAATAAATTCCACTGGTAGATACCGTCCATTCCCTCTGTATGTTCTGCCAGTTGACTTTCACAGTCTCTAAGGATATCAGCCTGCTCCCCTAACCCTTTTTCCGAAAAGAAAGTATCCTCCTCTGTATATTCATCATTCCAATCACGGCCGTGTAGCAATTTATAATATCCTTTTAGATAATAAGCAGGGAGAGGGTTTAAAAGCCCCTTTAGTATATTAATCTTGTAAAAAGCATTTTCATTGGTAAATGCAGCCTCCTTTAATTCTCGATAATCAGGCAATAACACAGCAACTAAACTTTCAGAAAAAAGTTCGGAAAAAGTAATATCTTCTAATTTATCTTCTTGGCCTTGCCAATAAAAAACATCGGCTCCCAGAGTAAATTCCACATCCCCCCTCTCTCTCTTTGCCATTTTACTCTCCTTATCAGGCGCTATTATTATCCGGAAACTGGTGCCATCGGTTAACATTTTAAAACGTAAGGTTTCTTCTATATCTCTGGGAATACCTTCGAGGAATTCTTCACATTTATCTTTAACCACTCTTATTAGCTGTTCGTTTTCTCTATCAGCAGATACTTCACCGAACCCATTGCCAAACGAAACAGTTTCCTCGGGCACTCCCTGCCTGCTTTCACTTTGATCGTCTCCAGGCTCTGCATCCCTTCTGAGAAATTTATCCTCTTCGGGTATAGCCACAAGATAAACCTCCTGGTAATTATAAGGCCCTCCCAAACATACTTCTTCCTCCAGTTTCTTTTTCTCCAGC